>JADLCO010000177.1 GCA_020847115.1 Pseudomonadales bacterium
CGAAGCCGACAACTCGCACACCGGCCGGTTTCTGAAACCCCTGGTGGGCGGCGGTCGGCGCAGCAGAAAACGGGCGGCCGCCGGCAGGGCCGGCTAAGCCGCCCGCGTGGTCAGACTGGTCTCCTCGCCGCGGCCATCGACGGTGATCAGGCGCACCGGGCGGTGCCACACCCGCTCGATGTATTCGAGCACATGCCGCGCGCGCTCGGCATCGAGGCCGCGGCCGTCCTCGCGGTGCTGGTGGCGCAGGGTGAGGCTGCCGTCTGCACTCATTTCGTCCACCACCACGCGCGGCGCACCAAAATTGAATTTGGGCGCGAGAATGGTCTCGCGCAGTTGGTCGATGTTGGCGTCGGTGACGCGCACGGCGCCGTCCTTGGACGCCGAGTAGACGAACAGATTCAACTCGTCGGCGAGCTCGGCGGTGAGGTAGTTGCGGATGAAGCCGAAGTCGTCCTCGGTGCGCATCAGCTCGCGCGCTTCGGCGAGGCCCCGCTCCTCGATCAGGCGCTCCCACATCACGTAGCCGAGATGATAGGGATTGATGCGCAGCGCGACCTGCTTGTCGCTGGCGTGGGGGCTGACCACGTCGGAGTGGGTCTTCATGCAGTCCACGTAGAACTGCGCGGGCAGGAAATCGGCCTCGCGCAGCAGCCGCGAATGCCAGTAGCTGGCCCAGCCCTCGTTCATGATCTGGCAGTTGAACACGGGCAGGAAATACCAGGATTCCTTGCGCACGGCGAGGAAGATGTCGCGCTCCCAGTCGGCCATCTCCGGCGCGTACTGGGCGATGAACCAGAGCAGGTCGCGCTCCGGGTGGGGCGGGATGTGCAGGGGCTTGTCGCGCACCAGCACCGGCGGCAGCGCACTGCCGGGCAAGCGTCCATAGCGCTCGCCGAAGGCATCGACCGGCGGCGCGGCGCGCTCCGGCACCGGGCGGTAGGGCTCCCGGTTGAAGGGCAGGTCCGGGTCGATGTGGGGCTCCAGGGCGAGCGCCACATCCAGCACCCGTTCCACGCGCGGCGCGCCGTGGCGCTCGATGGCCTCCGCGATGCGGTGGGCGTGGGTGGCGGCCTGCTCGACGATGTGATAGCCGACCTGCTCCTGGCTGCGGGCGAAGCTCAGGTTATTGCGCGAGAAATCGCTGTGGCCGAGCACATGGGCCACTACCAGGGTGTTTTCCTCGAGGCTGTTGGTGTCGACCAGGTAGGCGTGATTGGGGTTGCCCGGAAACACCACCTCGAAGATGCGCGAGTGGCCCATGCGGTGCTGGATCATCTGGTAGACCCAGCGCACCCCGAACGACCAGTGGGGCATGCGCACCGGCAGACCGTAGACCGCGACCTCCATCATGAAGCTGGCCGGCACCACCTCGAAATCCACCGGGTAGTAGTCGAGGCCCAGTTCGTGCGCCAGCGCCTCGACCTTGGGCACGTATTCTTCCAGTTGACCCATGTCACGCCACCCCGCTGCGTTCGGCCTGGTCGGTGAAGAAGGCCTTGATCGCTGGCCAGATGTCGTTTTCGGTGGTCATGATGTAGCTGCCCACCGGTTGATCGTCGTTGGCCAGGCGCCGCCAGATGCCCCCGACTTCCGTGTCCATGTGCCGGTGCGCCTGCTGCGATACCTCGGCATAGCCGGCGAAATTCAGGTCGGGCAGCAGGCGAGCGAGTTCCGCGGTGGCAGCGGCACGGTCCTCGCTGAAATTGTGGCCGTCTGTCGCATAGAACAGATAGCTGTTGTAGCGCGCCGAATCGTAGCGTTCGGCAAGAATCTCCCGCGCCTTGGCAAAGCCGGTGGAGCTCTTGGTGCCGCCCTCGCCGCGCACCTGAAAAAATTGCTCTTCGGCGAATTCCCAGGCATCCATGGTGTGGGCGACGAATACCGCCTCGACGCTGGTGTACTGCCGGCGGATCCCCTGCAATGCCCAGAAGAAGAAGGTCTTCGCCAGCTTGCGGCAATGTTCGTCCATGCTCGAGGAGACATCGAGCACGAAGAACACCACGGCATTGGTGGCCGGCTTGCGCCGCCGCGCCAGTTGCCGGAAGCGCAGGTCGTCGTTGCCGATCGGCACCGCGGCGCTTTCGGGGTGGGCGCCGCGGCGCTTGACCGCCTCGCGCAGGGTGCGGCGGCGATCCAGCCGCGAGCGCGCACCGCGTTTGTCCCAACCCTCGCGCACATAGTCGTCCTCCTCGACGCTGGCGCCCTCGCGCGGCTGCAGGTTGGGCAGTTTCAGGTCCTCCCACAGCCAGTCGAGGATGTCGTCGATCTGGAATTCGAGCGCGAAGCTCACCTGGCCTTCGCCCTCGCCGGCACCGGGATGGGAACCGGACACCGGACGCGCCGGGCGCAACACGTCCCCCGGCTGGGCGGCCTTACCCTGGCCGGCACCCTGGGCCTCGTCGGCGTCGCGCAGCCGGAAGCGGTAGTGTTCCATGAAGCGCACCGGCACCTTGACGGTGCGGTCGCGGGCGTTGGTGAGCACGTCCGAGCCCGCGACCAGTTCCGGCAGGTGGTCGCGGACTGCCTGGCGCACTTTCTCGTTGTGGCGCAGCCAGTCGCGCGTGCCGCGCGAAAACAGCTCGTACCAGCGGCCGAGTCCGTTGCGCGCATCACCCGTGGTGAACGACATCATAAGATGGCCCCTTCTCAGGCTCACTCCTGAGACAGTAGCGTGGTGACGTAATTCAGCGCTTCGCGCGCGCTGTGCCGGTCGTACCCGTAATCACTGATCAGGCGTTCTTCCACCGCCGCGATCTTCTCCCGGGCATCCTCGTCGGGCCGAGCGATCGAGGTCACCAGGCGCAGCACGTCGCGGCGCTCCTCGAACAGGTATTTCTCCATGGCCTCCTTGAGCCGGGCGTGGGTGTCGAGCGAGAACCTTTCGCCCTTCTTGTAGGCGACCATCGCCTTGCGCACCACTTCCTGGCGGAAGGTCTGCTTCCCGGCATCGGAGACGTTGATCTTCTCCTCCACCGCGCGCAGGAAGCGCTCGTCGGGCGCCCGCGTCTCGCCGGTGATGGGATCGTTCACCTCGCGGTTGTCGAGCGCCGCCTCCACTTCGTCGAGATACTTGCCGAGCAGGCTTTCGCTTTCCTCCTCGAAAGACACGAACAGCGCCTTGTGCACATCCTCCTTGACCCAGTGGTTGTAGAAGTCCTTGCGCGCGGTGACCAGGAAATCGACCCACTGCCGGCGCTGCTTGGCCTCGATGCGGGCGTCGTTCTCGATCGCCTCCTTGAGTGTCACCAGCACTTCCATGCTGGTCAGGCTCTTGGCTTCGGAGCGCGAGATGGCGTTGGACAGTGCGTTGACCACGAACCGCGGCGACACGCCGGAGAGGCCCTCCTCGTCCTGTTCGTGGCTGATGCGGGAAAGCTCGCTGCGGGCGATGCCCTCGACGTCCTCCCCGGCGTACAGGCGCACCTTTTTGGACAGGTCCAGATCCTCGCGCTCCGATGGTTTGACCCGCGACAGGATCGCGAACACCGCCGCGACCTGGAGCGCGTGTGGATCGAGATGCACCTCGCGGAAGGTGGGCGCCTGGGCGATCAGCTTGCCGTAGATCTTCGCCTCGTCACGGTAGTCGAGCGCATAGGGCACCTGCACGATCACCATGCGATCGAGCAGGGCTTCGTTTTCCTTCTCCTGGAGGAACTTGCGGAATTCCGCCAGGTTGGTGTGAGCGACGATGGTCTCGTCGACGTGGATCAGCGGAAAGCGCGAGACCTTGACGTTCTTCTCCTGGGTCAGGGTCAGCAGCAGGTAGAGGAATTCGCGCTTGACCTTGAGGATCTCGATCATTTCGAGAAATCCCCGGCTCGCCGAGTACACCGCACCCGACCAGGACCAGGCGCGCGGGTCGCCTTCGTCGCCGTATTCGGAAACCTTGGCGAGATCGACCGAGCCGATCAGGTCGGCGATGTCGGCGGTGGTGGGGTCGTGGGGCGCGTAAGTGCCCACGCCGGTGCGCTTGGCCTCGGACAGGAAGATCCGTTCCACGGGATAGCGCAGGAAATCGCCGCCGTACTCCTGTTCGAGCACCGATTGGGCGTAGGGCGACAGTTCGCCCTGGATATCGACGCCGTAGGTCTCCCGGAATTCGGCGCGCAGGGGATGCGGAACCAGATTGAGCGGGTTTTCGTGCAGCGGCGACCCCTGCAACCCGTACAGTGCGCCCTCGTCGGTGTGGCTGTACTCCTCCAGACCGCGCTTGAGCAGGATCACCAGACTGGACTTGCCGCCGGACGGCGGGCCGAGCAGCAGCAGCAACCGGCGGCCGACCTCGGAGCCAGCGCTCGCAGCCTTGAAGTAATCGACGATCCGCTGCAGCGGCTTGTCGATGCCGAACAGGTCGTGGGAGAACAGCCGAAAGCCGTCGTCACCGGCGATCGCCTGTTCGCGGCGCTGCATCCAGCGCAGCATGTCCCAGACGTACTGGTGGCTGCTGCGCGCCGCCAAATGCGGTTGGGTCCCGACGATGTCCGTCAGGAACTCGGCAAAGGTGCCGCGCCACTGCCGCGCCTGATGCTCGCGCGTGAAGGCGGTCAGGGTTTCCAGGAATTTGTCGCGTTCCGTGCTGCTCACCATATGCAAACCTCCCACGATCGTGGACAGTTTCAAGCGGTGGCGCCGTCGCCGTTGGAGATTGCGCCACCCCAATTAGAGTTCGCCGCAACTCGCGCGTTTCAGGGTATTCCCCCATACCCCAGTTACAAACAGTGACCGGTGCAGTTTGCCAACGATTGCGCGGAAGCGCTGTTCGATGTCAGCCCGGGGTGGCCGACATTGCGACCCGGCACTGCATCATGGTCGCGGTGCCACTCTGCATCTATGTGCAGGCAATAGTCAGGCCAGAAGGCCGCAGCAGGGCTGGGGCGGGCCCTGCGCTGCCCGCCGTGGGGGCGTCAATCGAGCCGGCGCACCGGCAGGCGCGCGCGCAGTTGCGCAGCGAAGGCGATGAACCAGTCGAGGCTGACGGGGTTCTGCATTGCATCCCGGCTGGCGGCACGCTCCGGCGGGAAGCCCATCAGCAGTTTTTTCACCGGGGTTTCCAGCTTCTTGCCGGTCAGGGTGTAGGGAATGGCCTCGACCTGGATGATCTCGTCCGGCACGTGGCGCGGCGTGAAGCGCTCGCGCAGCGCGGTGCGGATTTCCGCGCGCAGGGCATCGTCCAGCATCAGGCCCGGGCGCAGTTGTACGAACAGCGGCAGGTAATGGCCGCCATCGGCCAGTTCGATGCTCACCGCCAAGCTGTCGACCACCGCCGCCACCGCCTCGACCCCGCGGTAGACCTCGGCGGTGCCGATGCGCACGCCGCCGCGATTCAGGGTGGCGTCGGAGCGGCCGAGAATCTGTACCGTGCCGGCGGTCGACATCCGCATCCAGTCGCCGTGGCGCCAGCGGCCCGGATAGTCCTCGAAGTAGCTCTCCCGATAGCGCCGGTCGCCGGGGTCGTTCCAGAAGTAGATCGGCATCGAGGGCATGGGCGCCATCACCACCATCTCGCCGACCGCATCGACCAGCGTCTTGCCGGCAGGGTCCAGTGCCTGCACGTCCACGCCCAGCAGAGCGCACTGAATCTCGCCGGCATGAACCGGCAGCAGCGGGCAGCCGCCCACGAAGGCCGAGGCTATGTCGGTGCCGCCACTCATCGACAGCAGCCAGACATCCTGCTTCACCGCGCCATAGACCCACTCGAAGGCCTCGGCGGGCAAGGGTGAGCCGGTCGAACCCAGCATGCGCAGGGCGCCCAGATCGTGCTCACGCCCCGGCTGGCGGCCGGTCTTCATGGCGCCGATCAGATAGGCTGCGCCGGCCCCGAAGTGGCTGAGCCGCGCGCGTTCGGCCAGGGCCCACAGGCGGTCGGCATCCGGATAGGCGGGGTTGCCGTCGTAGAGCACGGGCACCGCCCCCAGCAGCAGCGCCGAAAGGCCGATGTTCCACATCACCCAGCCGGTGGTGGAGTACCAGAAGAAGCGGTCTCCGGAGCGCACGTCGCAGTGCAAGCCCAGATGCTTGAGTTGCTCCAGCAGCACACCGCCGTGACTGTGGGTGATGGCCTTGGGCAGCCCGGTTGTGCCGGAGGAGTACAGCACCCAGAGTGGGTGTTCGAAGGGCACCCGCTCGAAGCGCAGGGCGGGGGTGGGCCCGGACTGCACCGCATCCCAGTGCACCGTCCCCGGGGTGGCGCCGTCGACGCCGCGGTGGGCGACCACCAGCACCTGCTCCAGGCTGGGCAGCTCGGCGCGCAGCCGCGCCAGCTCGTCCAGCCGCGCGCTGGTGCGGCCGTTGTAGTCGTAACCGGCAGCGGCGATCAGCACCCTGGGCTAGATCTGGCGGAAGCGATCGACCACGCTGTTGGTGCCGAAATCGGGCGAACAGCTCGACCACACCGCGCCCACCGCCGCAGTGGCGAGAAAGGCGGCGACGGCTTCGGGAATGTTGGGCAGATAGGCGGCCACGCGATCCCCCGGCACCACGCCCTGGGCGCGGAGCCAGGCGGCGAGCCGGGCGACCTGGGCCTCCAGTTCCGCCCAGCTCACTGCGTACAGGTCGCGGCCCTCGGCGGCGGCGAGCAGTGCCGGCTGGGCGTCGTTGCGGGCGCGGAAGACGTGCTCGGCGAAATTGAGCTGAGCGCCGGCGAACCAGCGCGTGCCCGGCATCTCCCGGCCCGAGAGGACCGCGGTCACCGGGGTCGAGGATTGCACGCCATAGAAATCCCAGATGCTCTGCCAGAAGGCTTCGAGTTCGGCCACCGACCAGCGGTGCAGGGCCGCATAGTCGGCAAAGCGCAGACCGCGCTCGCGGGCGAGCCAGTCCTGGTAGGCGGTTAGATTGGCCTCGCGGCGCAAGGTCTCGGAGGGCGTCCACAACAGCTTCATCGTCACACCCTCCCTTCGGCATGATTGGCTGCGGCTGCACCCGCCGCGACGTCGTCCAGCAGCGGCCGGCCGAAATTGTGAGAGCGGCCGCGCAACTGCACGATGCGCCGGCCGTTCTGGTCGGTGACCTCGACGTCCACCAGGCTCGCCGAGCTGCCCTGGTGGCCGACGGTGGCGGTGGCGGTCAGCACATCGCCGAGCCGCGCCGGGCGCAGGTAGTCGATGGCGCAGTGGGCGCCCACACCGGCCTGGTTGGTCGAGGAGCAGGCCACCGCGAAGGCGACGTCGGCCAGGGTGAAACTGGTACCCCCATGGCAGTTGCCGAGCGAATTCAGCATGTCCGGCCCGATGGTGAGCGAGAGCCGGGCAAAGCCCGGCGCGACCTCGTCGAGCCGGATGCCGAGTCGCGCCACCGTGGGATCGCGCTCGATGATGAGCGCGGCGCAGCGGCGCGCCAGCTCGGCATGGGGTTGATCCACCGGCTGTTCATCGGCCATGGCTCGGTTCTCCGCAGAAAAACGCCATTGTAGGAACATCGGGCGCCGGTCTCACCCGCGAGCCATGGGTCGACTGCTAGAATCCGCCGCCCTTCACGCACCGCCCGTCCCCATGCAGTCCCTCAATCCGCAACAGACCCGCGCGGTTCATCACCAGGGCGGCCCGCTGCTGGTGCTCGCCGGCGCCGGCAGCGGCAAGACCAGCGTGATCACCCACCGCATCGCCCGCCTGGTCGCCTCGGGGCGGGTGGCGGCGCGCCACATCACCGCGGTGACCTTCACCAACAAGGCGGCGCGGGAGATGAAGCAGCGCATCGCCGCCCAACTCGCGCGCAGCGAGGCGCGCGGGCTGCGGGTATCGACCTTTCACCAGCTCGGGCTCGACATTCTGCGCGGCGAGCTAGGCCTGCTGGGGCTGCGGCCGGGGTTCAGCCTGTTCGATGGCGACGATACCCGCAATCTGCTCCGGCAGATCCAGGTGGTGGCCGAGGACGCGCCGCTGGACTGGGCACAGTCCCGCATCTCCCAGTGGAAGAACCTGCTGGTGACGCCGGACCAGGCGCTGTCCACCGCGGCCGATGCCGCAGAGGCGAAGCTCGCCGAGCTGTATCGCGGCTACCAGCAGGCGCTCAGCGCCTACAACGCAGTGGACCTCGACGATCTCATCGCGCTGCCGGTGCGGCTGTTCACCGCGCACCGCGAGCGGCTCGACCAGTGGCGCCGGCGCATCCGGCACCTGCTGGTGGACGAATACCAGGACACCAACGGCGCCCAGTACGAGCTGATCCGCCTGCTGGTCGCCGATCACCGCCAGCTCACCGTGGTCGGCGACGACGACCAATCGATCTACGCCTGGCGCGGCGCGCGGCCGGAGAACCTGACCGAGCTGCAACGGGATTTCCCCGACCTGGAGGTGGTCAAGCTGGAGCAGAACTACCGCTCCTCGGCGCGCATCCTCAAGGCGGCCAACACTCTGATCGCCAACAACGAGCACCTGTTTCCCAAGACGCTGTGGTGCGATCGCGGCCTGGGCGAGCCGGTGCGGGTGATCCGCTGCGCGAGCGAGGAGGCGGAGGCCGAGCGGGTGGTCAACGACATCCTCCAACTGCGCGTGCGCCGCGGCCTGCCGCTCGGTGCCTTTGCGGTGCTCTATCGCGGTAACCACCAGGCACGCCCGGTGGAGATGAAGCTGCGCCAGCTCGCCATTCCCTACCAGCTCAGCGGCGGCACCTCGTTCTACGCGCGCACCGAGATCCGCGATCTGCTCGCCTACCTGCGCCTGCTGGTCAACCCGGACGACGACGCGGCCTTTTTGCGCATCATCAACACGCCGCGCCGCCAGATCGGCCCCACCACGCTGGAAAAACTGGGGGCCTACGCCGCCCAGCGCGGCCTGTCGCTCCACGCCGCCTGCGGTGAACTGGGTCTCGCGGGGTTGCTCGAACCTGCCTCGCGCGAGCGTCTGCACCGCTTCCGGGCCTGGTTCGAACGCTGCGCGGACGACTGCCGCGCGGGCGGTGTGACCGCGATCCGCGCCATGCTCGAGGACATGGACTACAACGGCTGGATCATCCAGAACGCCAGCAGCACGGCCGCCGCCGAGGCGCGTCTGCGCAACGTGGAATTGCTGCTCACCCAGATTGGCAACGCGCTCGCGCGCCAGGCCGAGGACGACGGCGAGCCCGACCTGGCGGAGGCCATCGGCCGCCTGCTACTGCTCGATCTGCTCGATCGCCAGGACGGCGATGCCGACGGCGATCGCGTGCAGCTGCTCACCCTGCACGCCGCCAAGGGGCTGGAATTTCCCCACGTGTTTCTGATCGGGATGGAGGAGGGGCTGCTGCCGCACCGCAACAGCATCGATAGCGGGGACATCGCCGAGGAGCGCCGCCTGGCCTACGTCGGTCTGACCCGCGCCCAGGAGACCCTGACGCTGACCCTGGCCGGGCGCCGCCGCCTGTTCGGCGAAACGCAGGAGACCACGCCCAGCCGCTTTCTCGACGAACTCCCGGACGGCGAGCTGGAGCGAGAGGGCTTCGGTGAACCCCTGTCGCCGGAGCGTCAGCGCCAGCAGGCCGACGCCGCGCTGACCGCGCTCAAGGCGCTGCTGGATTGAGCCTGCTACTGCTCGTCGTCGAGGAATTGTTCGTAGTCGGGCAGCTCGGACGCGCCGTTGTCGATCAGGAAGTGGCGGCGCTGCAGCCAGGCGTCGCGCACGAACAGGTACTCGTCGTAGGCTTCTTCGAGGTCCGCCTCGCGGCCGAGCAGGCCGGCGCGGGTGTCGACGACTTCGACGGCCATCGGCCCGTAGCCGGCCTCGTCGCGCACCCAGGCGGCGGCGACGTCGCTCATCCAGTCCACGCCCCGCGCCGGGCCGTCGCGCAGCGTCGAGGGACCGAGGAGTGGCAACATCAGGTAGCGGCTGTCGCGCCAGCCCCAGACCGCCAGAGTCTGGCCGAAATCCTCCTCGAAGCGGGGAATGCCGATTTCGGTGGCGATGTCGAAGGCGCCTGCTATCCCCACCGTGCTGTTGACCACGAAACGCCCGACTCCGGCCAGGCTGTCGGCGGGGCGCCCCTGCAGTGCCAGATTGAGCACTACCACCGGGTAGTGCAGGTTGGTGAATACATTGCCCACACCGCGCTGCACCGAATCCGGGGTGATCCAGTCGTAGCCGCGCGCCACCGGCCGCAACACCGCCTTGTCCAGGGTCCGGTTGAAGCGGTACATGGCGCGGTTGTACCCCTCCCAGGGATCGCTGGGATTGGCTTTGGCGGTCGCGGGGGCAGTGCTGGCACAGCCCGCGAGCAGGGCTACCAGCAACAGCAGGGGCAGGCATTTCATTGCGATGTTCTCCTCAGGGTGCCGCTTGGTCGTCGACCCAACCCAGCAGGGCGCTCGCAGCACTGAGGCCAGCGAAGGTGCGCAGCGCCACGGGCGGGTTGCGGAACTCGATGGCGGCGCCGCGCGCCCGGGCCCAGGATTGCCATTCGAGCAGCAGGGCGAGGGCGCTGGAATCGATGCGGGCGACCGCCCCCAGATCGATCACCGCCGGTAACCGCCCGGCGCGCAGCCACGCCAGGCTCTGGCGATGGTAGGCGGCGACCGCGTCCGTGGTGAAGTCACCTTCCAGCGGCAAGGTGTCCGGAGCAGCTTCAGGCAGCCTGATCATGCTCCGCTTCCTTGATCTGCAGCTCGCCCGACTCGAGGCGGGTCAGCACGCGGTCGAAGCCGTCGCGGCGAATCTCCTCGCCGATCTGGGTGCGGAAGGTGGCGACGTAGGAAATGCCTTCGACAATCACGTCGAAGACCCGCCAGGTGCCATCCTGGCGACGAAATACGTAATCCACCGCCGCCTCGCTGCCACTTTCGAGGCGCACCTTGGTGCGCACGCGGGTCATGCGCTCGGTGTTGCCGCCCTGATCGGGCAGGATCTGCACCTGGTCGCGGCTTTTGAATTCGAGCAACCCGTCGGCGTAACGGCGCACCAGCAGATCGCTGAGCGCACGGGCGAACGCCTGCACTTTTTCGTCGTCGAGGCCCCGGCCATGCTGGCCGAGCACCAGGCGCGCCGAATACTGAGTATCGACGTGCGGCAGCAGATAGCGCCGCACCTCGCCCTGCAGCCGGGCGGGCTCCGCCTGATAGGCCGCACGGTTGGCATCGATCAGTTCGAACAACTGATCACTGGTCCGCCGCACGATATCGGCGGGCGCGTCTGCGGCCAGCGCCAGTCCGCTGATCACTACCAGCACCAATGCGCACCAGGCTTTCATGGCTTTTTCTCTCCACCACTGTTGAACAGGAAGCGGCTGATGAGCTGTTCCAGCACCAGCGCCGATTGGGTGATCATGATCTGGCTGCCATCCTGGAGATAATCCGGCGATCCGCCCGGTTCGAGGCCGATGTACTGATCGCCGAGGATGCCGCTGGTGAGGATGGAAGCCGAAGTGTCGTCGGGAATCTGCCGGTAGCGGTCGCCGATGATCATCACCACCCGGGCGGTGAACTTCTCGGGATCCAGGGTGATGCTCTCGACACTGCCGATGCGCACCCCGCCCATGCTGACGTTGGCCCGCGGCTTGAGGCCGCCGACGTTGCCGAATTCGGCGGTCACCCGATAGCCGCCGCCCTGCAGTTCACCACCATCGGTCGCGTGGATGGCGAGAAACACCAGCGCCGCGATGCCGAGCAGCAGGAACAGTCCGGCGGTGAATTCGATCTGATGGGAAGATTTCATGGCCAGTGGATCCCCAGCTACAACATGAAGGCCGACAAAACGAAATCGATCAGCAGCACCGCGATGGCACTGGTGATCACCGTCTGGGTGGTGGCGAGCGCGACGCCCTCGCTGGTCGGCTTCGCGCTCCAGCCGAAGTAGACCGCGAGCCAGCTCACCAGAAAACCGAAGACCGCGCCCTTGAGCAGGCCACCGCCGAAATCCTTGCCCAGCTCCACCGAGGACTGCATGTTGCCCCAGAAGGTGATGGGGTCGCTGCCCATCAGATAGACGGCGAAGAACACGCCGCCGAGCAGGGCGGTGACATTGAATATTGCCACCAGCGCCGGCACCGCGAGCACGCCGGCCAGCAGCCGCGGCTGGACGATGCGCTCCAGCGGATCGATCGCCATCAGATCCAGGGCGTCGAGCTGCTCGGTGGCCTTCATCAGGCCGATCTCGGCCGTCACCGAGGTCCCCGCCCGCCCGGCGAACAGGATCGCGGTGAGCACCGGCGCCAGCTCGCGAAACAGCGACAGCGCGAGCACGGTGCTGACCGAATCGCCGGCACCGAAGCGGGTCAGGGTGTCGTAGGTCTGCAGGGTCAGCACCAGGCCGACGAAGAAGCCGCAGATGACGATGATCACCAGCGAGCGCACACCGACGAAATACACCTGGCGGAGGATTTCGCCGAGCTGCAGGATGCCAAAGCGCATCCGCGAGAACGCGGTGAGCAGGAAGAGGCCGGCGCGGCCGAATTCGCGGATCGGCTCGGCGAGCAGCCGGTTACTGAAATCCTTGGGTGCGGTCATGGCTCAGGCGTCCAGCGCAAGCAGGTCCTCGGCCAGCGGCCGGGCCGGGAAATGGAAAGGCACTGGACCATCTGGGAGACCTTCGACGAATTGCCGCACCACTTCCAGATGACTGGCACGCAACTCGGCGGGCGTGCCGGCGGCGGCGATCCCGCCATCGGCGATGATGCAGCAGTAATCGGCGAACTTCGGCACTTCGGCGACATCGTGGGTGATGACCACGCTGGTGAGGCCGAGCGCCCGGTTGATCTCGCGGATCAGCCGCACCGAGGCCCCGAGCGAGATCGGGTCCAGGCCGGCGAAGGGCTCGTCGTAGAGGATCACCGCCGGATCCAGGGCCATTGCCCGCGCCATCGCCACCCGCCGGTTCATGCCGCCGGACAGTTCGCGCGGATACATGGCCGCGGCGCCGCGCAAGCCGACGGTCTGCAACTTGAGCAGCACCAGGCGCCGGATCAGGGCTTCGGGCAGGCGGGTGTGTTCGCGCAGCGGCAGCGCCACGTTGTCGAAGCAGGTGAGATCGGTGAACAGCGCGCCGTTTTGCAGCAACACCCCGATGTTGCGGCGCAGGCCGCTGAGTTCGGCGCCGCGCAACTGGTCGACGCGGGTGTCGCCCACCCACACCTCGCCAAGGTCCGGACGCAACTGGCCGGTGATCAGCTTGAGCACCGTGGTCTTGCCGCAGCCGCTCGGCCCCATCACCGCGGTGACCTTGCCCGCCGGAATCTCGAGCGACAGCTCGCGCAGCACGGTGCGCGGGCCGCGCTTGAGCGTCACGCCTTGCAGGCGAATGGCCGCCTCGGCGGCGGGAATGTCGGGCATGCTGTGCCAGTCCTGTCGGTCGAATGGCGGTGGCGGCAGCGGACGAGCGCCGCTCAGGGGCGCGAGGGCCCCAGCATCGCCGCCGGATCCATGATCCGGTCGAAGGTTGCGGCGTCCAGGAAGCCCAAGGTCAGCGCAGCCTCGCGCAGCGAGATATCCTCGGCAAACGCCTTGGCGGCAATTTTCGCGGCGCAATCGTAACCGATTACGGGGTTGAGTGCCGTCACCAGCATCAGCGAACGCTCCAGGTGGCGGCGCAGCTGGTCGGCGTTCGCCACCAGCCCCATTACGCAGCGGCTGCGGAAACTATCGATGGCATCGGCCAGCAATGCGATCGATTCCAGCACATTGCGGAGAATCAGCGGCTTGAATACGTTGAGTTCCAGGTGGCCCTGGCTGCCCGCAAACCCCACCGCCGCGTCGTTGCCCATCACCTGCACGGCGACCATGGTCAGCGCTTCCACCTGGGTGGGGTTGACCTTGCCGGGCATGATCGAGCTGCCGGGCTCGTTGGCCGGCAGGCGCAGCTCGCCGAGACCGCAGCGGGGACCGCTGCCCAGAAGGCGGATGTCGCTGGCGATCTTGAACAGCGCTACCGCCAGCACCCGCAAGCGGCCGTGCAGGTCGACCAGCGCCTCGTGGCCGGCCAGGGCCATGAACTTGTCCGCGGCGCTCACGAAGGGCATGCCGGCGAGCTGACCGATGTGCCGGGTCACCGCCTCTGCCCAGCCCGGCGGCGTATTCAGCCCGGTGCCCACCGCGCTGCCGCCGATGGCCAGCGCCGCGATCGCGGTCAGCCCATCGTCCAGCGACCGGCGGCAATAGTCGAGCTGCGCCGCGTAGCCGCCGAACTCCTGCCCGAGCGTCACCGGGGCGGCATCCATGAGATGGGTGCGGCCGGCCTTGAGCAGCCCGGCGAAGGCCGCCGCCTTGGCCGCCAGAGCCGCCTGCAGCGCCACCAGCGCCGGCAGCAGGCGCGCGCGCAGCTGGCGGCTCGCGGCGACGTGCATCACCGTGGGAAAGACGTCGTTGGATGACTGCGAGCGGTTGACGTGATCGTTGGGATGCACCGGCCGGTAGTCGCCGCGCCGGCCGCCGGCCAGCTCGTTGGCGCGGTTGGCGATCACCTCGTTGAGGTTCATGTTGGTCTGCGTGCCCGAGCCGGTCTGCCAGACCACCAGCGGAAAGTGGTCGTCGAGCCTGCCCTCGATCACCTCGCGGGCGGCACGGACGATGGCGCCGGCGCGCCGCGCATCGATGAGGCCGAGTTCGCGGTTGGTCTCGGCGGAGGCGAGCTTGACGATGCCGAGCGCATGAACGATCGCCGTCGGCATGCGGTCCTTGCCGATGCGGAAATTCTGCCGCGAGCGCTGCGTCTGCGCACCCCAATAGCGATCGGAGGGGACCTCGATCGGCCCGAAACTGTCGGTCTCGGTGCGGGTAGCCTTTGATTTCGGAGAGCGGGCCATGAAGAACGTCCAGTGCGCAGGGAGGGCAGGACGCTCAGTCTATCTCGCGAAAAGCGCGCCGACTATTTCTTGCGAAA
>JADLCO010000178.1 GCA_020847115.1 Pseudomonadales bacterium
GCACTTCTTCGCCGCCGCCCGCGAACACGATGTCCTGCTTGTTCCACTGAATCAGTTCAGCGCCGTGGCCGATGCAATGGGCGCTGGTGGCGCAGGCCGAGCTGATGCTGTAGTTGACGCCCTTGATTTTGAACGGCGTCGCCAGGCAGGCCGACACCGTACTGCTCATGATCTGGGTCACCCGGTAGGGGCCCATGCGCCGCACGCCCGTCTCCCGCAGGGTATCGACCGATTCCACGAACTTCTCGCCGGAGATGCCGCCGGAACCCATGATGATGCCAGTGCGTGGATTCGACACCTGGTGTTGGTCGAGTCCGGAATCGGCGATCGCCTGCTGCATGGCCACATAGCCGTACACGGCAGCGGTGCTCATGAAGCGCAGGTGCTTGCGGTCGATCAGCTCGGTGGGGTCGAGATCGATCTGTCCGGCGATCTGGCTCTTGAGGCCCATTTCCCGGTAGATCGGCATGGTGCGGATCCCCGAGCGGCCGGCGCGCAATGCGGCGGTGACGGTGTCGACGTCGTTGCCCAGGCAGGACACGATGCCCATGCCGGTGATCACCGCTCGTCTCATGGTTCCAGTCTCTCGGGTGTTGGGCCGGAAGGGGTGGCCGGCATTTTACGGGAAGCCCGGGGCGGCTAAAAGTTGCTGGTCGACTGAAAGATGCCGACGCGCAGATCCTTGGCGGTGTAAATCTCGCGGCCGTCGACGGCGACCGAGCCGTCGGCGATCGCCATCACCAGCTTGCGTTCCACCAGGCGCGAGATGTCGAGGCGGTAGGTGACCTTGCCGGCATCCGGACGGACCTGGCCGAAGAACTTCACCTCGCCGGAACCCAGGGCGCGGCCGTGACCGTCATTGCCACGCCAGGTCAGAAAGAAACCGGTCAACTGCCAGAGCGCGTCGAGCCCCAGGCAGCCCGGCATCACCGGATCGCCGACGAAGTGGCAGCCGAAGAACCAGAGGTCGGGGTGAATGTCCAGTTCGGCGATGACCTCGCCCTTGTCGTGGCGGCCCCCGGTGGCAGCGATGTGGACGATGCGGTCGACCATCAGCATCTGGCCATCGGGGAGGCGGGCGGCGCGTTCGCCGAACAGACGTCCGTGGGCGCAGGCGAGCAGCTCTTCGCGGGAGAAGTGATGTTGGCGGCCGCGGCTGGCAGCGGCCGCTTCGTCCCGATCGCTCGGGGGTTGCGCGGCAGACATGAGGTTTCCGAAGCAGAGGCAAGGCTGCATTCTACGCGACCCCAGGGAACGCCGCACTTGCTGGCGTCCGATATCGACGCCGCCGATGGCTCCCGGTAAGGTAGCGGCGCGGCTCGTGGTGGCGGTTGCCGCCACGGCGCGGCCGCAGCGTTTTGGCGTCCACGACAGGGAATCCCCATGCTGAAGAAGTGTCTGTTTCCGGTGGCCGGTTATGGCACCCGCTTTCTGCCTGCTACCAAGGCGATGCCCAAAGAAATGCTGCCCGTGGTCAACAAGCCGCTGGTTCAGTACGGTGTCGAGGAGGCGCTCGCCGCCGGGCTCGACGAGATCTGCTTCGTGACCGGGCGCGGCAAGCGCGCCATCCACGATCACTTCGACATCAGCTACGAGCTCGAACACCAGATCGCCGGCACCGACAAAGAAAGCTACCTGGTGGGCATCCGCGAGATCATTCAGCGCGGCCGTTTCGCCTCCACCCGCCAGCTGGAAATGAAGGGTCTCGGCCACGCCATCCTCACCGGCGAGCTGCTGATCGGCAATCAGCCGTTCGGCGTCGTCCTGGCCGACGACCTCTGTTTCAACGAAGGCCCGGGTGTGATGGAGCAGCTGGTGGCGATTTACCGCCGCACCGGCAATACGGTGATCGCCATCCAGGAGGTGGCGGAGGAGGACGTCAGCAAGTTCGGTATCGTCGCCGGCGAGGAGGTGGAGCCCGGGCTGTACCGGGTCACCGACATGGTGGAAAAGCCCCAGCCCGATCAGGCCCCCAGCAACCTTGCCATCATCGGCCGCTACGTGCTGTCACCGTTCATCTTCGAATTGTTGCGCCACACGCCACCGGGCAAGAACGGTGAGATCCAGCTCACCGACGCTCTGCTTGCGCTGGCCAGGACCAGCAAGGTGCTGGCCTACAAGTTCCAGGGCCGGCGCTTCGATTGCGGCAGCGTCGGCGGCTTCGTCGAGGCCACCAACCATGTCTACCAGAACGTCTATCAGCGGGGGGGCAGGTGATGGCCGGGCGCATCGATTGCTTCAAGGCCTATGACGTCCGCGGCCGGGTGCCGGATCAGCTCAACGAGGACGTCGCCTATCGCATCGGTCGCGCCTTCGCCAGCTGGCGGCAGGCGCGCAGCATCGCCGTGGGACACGATATCCGCCTCACCAGCCCGGCGCTGTGTTCCGCGGCGATCGAGGGCATCCGCGATGCCGGCAGCGATGCCGTGCACATCGGCCAGTGCGGCACCGAGGAGATCTATTTCGCCACCTTCCACGGTGGCCACGACGGTGGCCTGGTGGTCACCGCGAGCCACAATCCCAAGGACTTCAACGGCATGAAATTCGTCCGCGAGGGTGCCCGCCCGGTGAGCGGCGATGCCGGCCTGCCCGAGATCCAGGCGCTGGCGGAGGCCGGCTTCGGTGCGCCGGCGGCGCGGCGCGGCGAACTGCGCCAGGCGCCCGACAAACGTGCCTATATCGACCATCTGCTGTCCTACATCGACCCGGCGGCGCTGCGCCCGCTGCGGGTGGTGGTCAATGCCGGCAACGGCGGCGCCGGGCCCGTGGTGGATCTGCTGGAACCCCATCTACCCCTCGAGTTCATCAAGCTCCAGCACCAGCCCGACGGCCATTTTCCCAACGGCGTGCCCAATCCGCTGCTCGAGGAAAACCGCCAGGTGACCGCCGACGCAGTGCGCGCCCAGGGCGCCGATCTGGGTATCGCCTGGGACGGCGACTTCGATCGCTGCTTCTTTTTCGACGAGCAGGGTGAATTCGTCGAGGGCTACTATGTGGTGGGCTTGCTCGCCGAGGCGTTTCTGCGCAAGCACGGCAGTGGCGCCATCGTCCACGACCCGCGGCTGATCTGGAACACCCGGGACATCGTCGCCCGTCTCGGTGGCCGCGCCGTGCAGAGCCGCACCGGCCACGCCTTCATCAAGCAGGTGATGCGGGATCACGACGCCCTCTACGGCGGCGAAATGAGTGCCCACCACTATTTCCGCGACTTTGCCTACTGCGACAGCGGCATGATTCCCTGGCTGCTGGTGGTGGAGCTGCTGTCGCAGCGCGGGCAGCCCCTCTCGGCGCTGCTCGCCGAGCGCCAGCGCGCCTATCCGGTCAGTGGGGAGATCAACCGCGAGGTGGCCGACCCGGCCGCTGCGATCGCCGCCGCGGAGGCGCGCTACGCTGCCCTGGGCGGCGCCGTGGATCGCACCGATGGCGTCGGCATCAGCTTTGCGGACTGGCGTTTCAATCTGCGCATGTCCAACACCGAACCTCTGGTGCGGCTGAACGTCGAGACCCGCGGCGATCCGGAGTTGCTGGCGGCCCGGACCGCCGAGCTGCTGGCGCTGCTCGACGGCCGCACCTGATTGACCGTGTCCGCCGGCTGGGGCATGCCCCTGGCCGGCAGGCGCGCTCAGGCGACGTTGAGCGCGGCGGTGATGTCGATCACCGCCTTCTTGCCGTCGCCGAATACCATCAGGCAGTTGTCGCGGGCGAACAGGGGATTGGGCAGCCCGGCAAAACCCGAGCCCAGCGAGCGCTTGACCACCACCACCGTCCTGGCCTTATCGACGTTGAGAATGGGCATGCCGTAGATGGGGCTGCCCTTGTCCTCGCGGGCCATGGGATTGGTGACGTCGTTGGCGCCGATCACGATGGCGACGTCGGTCTGCTCGAAGGTGGGGTTGATGCGGTCCATCTCCACCAGCTTGTCGTAGGGCACCTCGGCCTCGGCCAGCAGCACGTTCATGTGGCCGGGCATGCGGCCGGCGACCGGATGGATGGCAAACTCCACTTCGGTGCCGCGATCTTCGAGCACGTCCATCAGCTCCCGCACCGCGTGCTGGGCCTGGGACATGGCCATGCCGAAGCCGGGCACGATCACCACCCGCCGCGCGGTCTCCAGGATCATGGCGATCTCCTCGGCCTGGGCGCTCTTCACCTTGCCGGCGTAGATGGCATCGGCGTCGATTGCCGCACCGCCCGGGGCCATCACCCCGAACAGCACATTGGTCAGCGAGCGATTCATTGCCTTGCACATGATCTGGGTGAGAATCAGCCCGGAGGCGCCGACCAGGGAGCCGGACACGATCAGCACGGTATTCTCCATGATGAAGCCGGCGGTGGCAGCGGCGATGCCCGAGTAGGAGTTCAGCAGGGCGATCACCACCGGCATGTCGGCGCCGCCGATGGGCAGTACCAGGGTGAGACCGAGCAGCAGGGCGACCGCGACGAGAGTCCACAACAGGGCGTCGCTGCCCGGGTTCGCGCACAGCAGGGCGGTGGCGCCGAGCGCGGCGGCGAACAGCGCGGCGTTGAGGAATTTCATGCCGGCGAAGCCGATCGGCTGCCCGGAGATCAGTTCCTGAAGCTTGGCGAAGGCCACCAGGCTGCCACTCAGGGTGACGGCACCGATCAGGATGGTGACCATCACGAACACCACCGCGATCATGCCGGCGCTGCCCGCGGTATAGCCCGGCCCTTCCAGAGTCATGATCTGGCTGGCGATGGCGAGTGCCAGCGATGCCGCCCCGCCGCAGCCGTTGAGCAGGGCCACCATCTGCGGCATCGCGGTCATGCGCACGCGCATGGCCATGGTGGCGCCCACCAGGGCCCCGGCGATGAGGCCGGCGGCGATGTATTCGTAGCGGACGATCCCGCGGTCGAGCAATGTCACCACCACGGCGAGCAGCATGCCCACCGCCGACAGCAGATTGCCCCGCACCGCGGTCTTCGGCCGGGTCATGGCCTTGATGCCGACGATGAACAGGACCGCGGCGAGCAGGTAGATGATTTCAACCCAGATGATCATTGCCGGCTCCCCGATCACTTGCGCTTGAACATGGCAAGCATGCGGTTGGTCACCAGATAGCCGCCGACCACGTTCAGGGTGGCGGTGAAGACCGCGATGAAGCCCAAGGCATGGACCAGCCACGACTGGGTCTCGGCGCCGGCCGCGAGCGCCGCACCCACCAGCGTGATCCCGGAAATGGCATTGGTGCCGGACATCAGCGGGGTGTGCAGGGTCGGGGGTACCTTGGTGATCAGCTCGACGCCGAGAAACAGAGAGATCACGAACAGCGTGAACAGCAGTATCAGGGTTTCCATCAGAGCTGCTCTCCATGGGTGGTCGCGGTGGCGAGGGGCGCCAGGCCCAGGCGCTCGCGCAGGCCGCGGTGCGGAATCTCGCCCGCGTGGGCGATCACGGTCTCGAAGACGATTTCGTCGCTGAAATCGAGCCGCAGCCCGCCGTCCGCGGTGATGAGGTGGGACAGCAGGGTCTCCATGTTCTTGCCGTACATATGGCTGCCGTGGAGTGGCAGGGTGGCGGCCAGGTTTTCGGGGCCGATGATGGTGATGCCGTGGGCAGTGATGGTCCGGCCCAGTTCGGTCAGTTCGCAGTTGCCACCGCGCTCGGCGGCGAGATCCACGATCACGGTGCCGGGTTTCATGGCGGCGACCATGGCGGCGGTGATCAGGGTCGGCGCCTTCGTGCCTGGCACCGCGGCGGTGGTGATCACCAGGTCCTGGCGCGCCAGCACCTCGGTCATCAGTTCCTGCTGGCGGCGGATGAAGTCGGCGCTCTGCTCGCGGGCATAGCCGCCGCTGCCCTCCGCGGCCTCGGTCTCCAGGGCGAGCTCGACGGGCTTGGCGCCCACTGAGAGGATCTGGTCGCGCGCGGCGGGACGCACGTCGTAGGCCTCGACCACCGCACCCAGCCGCTTGGCGGTGGCACAGGCCTGCAGGCCGGCGACGCCCGCGCCCATCACGAACACCCGCATCGGCTGCAGGGTGCCGGCCGCAGTCATCAGCATGGGCAGGATGCGCGGCGCCGCCGTGGCACCCAGCAGCACTGCCTTGTAGCCCGCCAGCGTGGCCATCGAGGACAGCACGTCCATGCTCTGCGCGCGGCTGATGCGCGGCACCAGTTCCATGGCGATGGCGGTGACGCCGGCGCGGGCGAACTGCTCCGCGATCGTCGGTGTGCCCAGCGGATCCATCATGCCGGCGATCAGCTGTCCGCTGCGCAGCCGCGCCAGATCCTCCGCGCCGTTGACGGTGTTGGCGCCGGCCGTCTGCACCTGGAACAGGACATCGGCGCGGACGAAGACGGCATCGCGGTCGGCGAGTCGAGCGCCGGCGGCCTCATAGTCGGCGTCGCTGGCGCCGGCGGCTAGTCCGGCACCGGGTTCGACCAGGAACTCGACACCCTTGGCGGTCCAGACGGCGATATTGGCGGGCAGCATGGCGACCCGGGATTCGCCCGGCCGCAGTTCCCGTGGGATTCCGATGATCAATGAGGCGTCCCTCTATTAATTGTGGTCTGTCGTCCCCCGAGCGGCGGACGATGGCGTTCCGGTCCCATGGGCAGGCAGCGCGCAAACTCTAGCGGAAGCAGCGGCCGGCGGGCAATCGCACTGGTTTCAGCGGCGCTCGGAGCTGGGTCGGTGCCAGCGGCGGAGCAGCGCCCGGGTCGAGCTGTCCAGCGCGGCCGCGTCGGCGCCGGCCAGCGCCGCGGCGATGGTGGTCGCCGCCTGCTTGCCCAGCTCCACGCCCCATTGGTCGAAGGCATTGATGCCCCACACCGCGCTCTGCACGAACACGCTGTGTTCTTAGAGCGCGAGCAGCGCGCCGAGGCAGGCCGGCGCCAGGGCATCCAGCACCAGCGTGCTGCTGGGGCGGTTGCCCGGCACCGCGCGATGGGCGGCCAGCAAGCCCGCCTGTGGCGCCGCGACGCCGTTGGCGAGCAGTTCCGCCTCGATCTCCGCCGCGGTCCGGCCCAGCATCAGCACTTGGCTCTGGGCGAGGCAGTTGGCGTAGAGCAGGCGATGCGCCTCGGGCGCGCAGTGTGGGCTGGCGGCGACGATGAAATCCGCCGGCACCACCGGGGTGCCCTGCAGCAGCAACTGGTGGAAGGAGTGCTGCCCATTGGTTTCCTCGGAGCCCCAGAGCACGGTGCCGGTGGCGTAGCCGAGGGGCTGGCCGTCCTGGTCGACCGATTTGCCCAGGCTTTCCATGACCAGCTGCTGGAGATAGTCCGGCAGATGGCGCAGGCCATGGGCGTAGGGCAGTACGGCGTGGCTGCGCAGATTCTGGAAATTGATCTGCCAGATTCGCAGCAGGCCATGGAGCACCGGCAGGTTCGCGGCTGGCGGCGCAGCGCGAAAGTGTTCGTCCATGGCGCGGGCACCGGCGAGCAGTTCGGCAAACAGGTCCGGCCCCAGGGCCACGGCGATGGGCAGGCCGATCGCCGACCACAGCGAAAAGCGGCCGCCGACGCCTTCGGGAAAACTGAGGATGCGATCCGTGGCCACGCCCCAAGCGTGCGCCCGCTCCGGCTGGCTGGTGATGGCGATCCAGTGGCGGTCGGTGCCCGCCGCGGCAATGCCGCCCGCATCCAGCCACTGCCGTGCCAGCTCGGCGTTGGTCAGGGTCTCCGGGGTCGAGAAGCTCTTCGACGCCAGCGCAAACACCGTGGTCTGCGGCCGGCAGCGGGCCAGCGCTGCGGTCAAGGCTCCGGAATCGAGCGTGGCGACGAAGTGCACGCGGACGGCCGCCGATTGCCGTTCGGGAAAGGCCGAGACCACCAGCCGCGGGCCGAGATCGGAGCCGCCGATGCCGAGGTGGACCAGATCCGTGATGGCGTCCCCGTGCGCACCGCGCAGCGCCCCGGCGCGCAGTGCCCCGGCCAGTTGCAGCATCTGTTCGCGCTGCGCACGCAGCTCGCCGGGCGGCTCGGCGGCGCGCAGCGCGGGGTGGAGGGCCGGGCGCTGCTCGGAGCGGTTGACCGCCGCCCCGGCGAACAGGGCGTCGATCTGGTCCGGTAGCTCTGCGGCCAGGGCCAGCTCCTGGAGCAGTGCCAGCGCGGTGTCGTCGAGCAACTGCTTGGAATAGTCGAGATGGATGCCGGCCGCGCCCGCGGCGAGGCGCGTGCCGCGTTCAGGATCGGCGGCAAACAGTTCGGCCAGGGTGGTTCCGGCAAGGCTGGCGTGGTGCAAGGTCAGGGCGCGCCAGGCGCCGGTCTGGTCGATTGCAATGCGCTGCGCCATGGGCACTCTCCCGGTGCTGTTGTGCGGTATTCAGAACTCCCGCTGCACGGAAAATTCCGCGAGTTCGTGCAGGGCGGTGCGCGCCGCGGTGTCCGGCAGCACAGCCAGTGCCGCCAGCGCCTGGCGGGCATGATCCCGCGCCAGCGCCGCGGTGAAGTCGAGCGCCCCGGTCGCGGTGACGATGGCGGCGATGGCGGTGAGATCGCCGCCGCGCGCGGTAATCGCAGTGCGAATCTGCTGCGCATCGGCAGCCGGCGCAGTTTGCAGCGCCCGGATCAGCGGCAGCGTCATCTTGCCCTCGGCGAGGTCGTCCCCCAGATTCTTGCCCAGCTGCGTGGCATCGCCGCGGTAGTCGAGCACGTCGTCGATCAGCTGATAGGCGATGCCGAGATGCAGGCCGTAGCTGCGCAGCGCGGCGGTTTGTGGCGCCGTTGCCGCGCCGAGCAACGCGCCGGTTTCCGCGGCGGCCTGGAACAGCACCGCGGTCTTCTTGCGGATCACCTGATGGTAGGCCGCGGCGTCGAGGTCGGGGTTGCCGGCATTGAGCAACTGCTGGACCTCGCCTTCGGAAATGGTGTTGGTGGTGTCGGCCATCACCCGCATCACCTGCATGTCGCCAATGCGCACCAGCAGCTGAAAGGCCCGCGAATACAGGAAGTCGCCCACCAGGATGCTGGCGGCATTGCCGTATTCGTGGTTGGCGGTGGCGCGACCGCGGCGCTGCTCGGAGGTATCCACGACGTCGTCGTGCAGAAGTGTCGCGGTGTGGATCAGTTCGATGATCGCGGCCAGCGCAATGTGGCGGTCGCCGGGCTCGCCGCAGCAGCGTGCGGCGAGTAGCGCCACCACCGGGCGCAGGCGCTTGCCGCCGGCGTTGATCAGGTAGTGGCCGATTTCCTCGATCAACTGGACCTCGGAGCCCAGCTCCGCGATGATCAGCCGATTGACCGCTTCCAGATCCGGTTTCACGACCTCCAGAAAGGACAGCATGCGGGGCGGATTCACCGTGGCGAGGGCGCGGGAATGCTAGGTTCGGGTCCAACCCCTGTCAAGAAAGTCGCCGCTGCCCAGTTGCTGGCCGCGGCGTCAGTACTCAAGCCGGAGCAAGCGCGATGAAAGTATTCACCACCATTCCGCAGCACGATCTGCGCCAGGTTCCCGCCGCTGCGCGCGCCATCGAGGCCGCCGGCTACGACGGCCTGATGACCATGGAAAACGCCCACGAACCCTTCCTGCCGCTCGCCGTGGCGGCCACGGCGACGGAGCGCGTCGAACTCATTACCGGCATCGCCATCGCCTTCGCGCGCAGCCCCATGGTGGTGGCCAATGCCGGCTGGGATTTGCAGGCGGCGGCGCCGGGGCGGGTGGTGATCGGGCTGGGCAGCCAGATCAAGGCCCACAACGAGCACCGCTTCAGCGTGCCCTGGTCGGCGCCGGCACCGCGCATGCGCGAGTACGTGCTGGCGCTGCGCGCGATCTGGGACTGCTGGCAGGGCAAGGCACCGCTGAACTTTCGCGGCGCGCACTACCGCTTCACCCTGATGACGCCGAACTTCGTGCCCGAGCCACTCTCGGGGCCGCCGCCCGCGGTGACCATCGCCGCCGTGGGTCCGGCGATGCTGCGCGTGGCCGGCGAGGTCTGCGACGGCGTGCGCCTGCATCCCTTCTGCACCCGCACCTATCTGGATCAGGTGGTCTTGCCGCAGCTCGCCGCGGGCCGCCAGCGCGGCGGCCGGGCACGGGAGCAGTTCGAGATCTCGGGCGGCGGCTTCATCGCCACCGGGCCGGACGATGAAGCCGTGGCGCGGATGTGGGAGTGGGTGCGCTACCGGGTGGCCTTCTACGCCTCGACGCCCGCCTACTGGCCGGTGCTCGCCTGCCACGGCCTCGAGGAGCTGGGCGAAAAGCTCAACCGCATGACCAAGGCCGGGCAGTGGGACCGGATCGCGGCGGAAGTGTCGGATGACGTGGTGGCGCTGTTCGCGGCCAGCGGCCGCCACGACCAGCTGGCAGCGGCCATTGAGGCGCGCTTCGGCGGCGCCTCGGATGCGGTGTTCGCCAGCGTCGCCACCGCGGTGCCGGCGGATCTCCCGCCCGATCTGGTGCAGGACATCCGCCGCATTCCCGCGGTGTTTACCGGCTTCGCGTGCTGAACGCCGAATCTCCGCCTACCACTTGATGACGGTGGTGCCCACGACGCCGTAGCTGCCCATGGACTGGATCACCTCGGAGGCCTTCTCGATGGGCAGCACGCTGGTCACCATCTCGCCGGGGCGCAGTTTGCCGCTCTCGACCATGTTCAGCATGGAGCTGTAGCGCCGCGGCTGCATGCCGATGGTGCCGATCAGTTGCAGCTCCATGGCCACGATCAGGTCCACCGGCAGCGACACGAAGCCCTTTTCCGCCTGGGTGGTGAGGCCGATCTGCAGGTGGCGGCCGCGCTTGCGCAGGCTCATGATCGAGTTGAGGCAGGTGGTGGCGATGCCCAGTGCATCCACCGACACATGGGCGCCGCCGCCGGTCAGCTCCTTGATCGCCTCGCCGGGGTTGTCCTTGCTCGCGTCCACGGTGTGCACTGCGCCCATCTTGCGCGCCACTTCGAGCGATTTCGGGTTGATGTCCACCGCGATCACGCTGGCGCCGAGCGCATTGGCGATCTGGGTGGCGGCGAGACCGATGCCGCCGCAGCCGTGGATCGCCACCCACTCGCCGGCCGCCACCTTCACCTGATCGACGATGCCGTGGTAGGAGGTCATGAAGCGGCAGCCCATGCTGGCGGCATCCACGAAGGGCACCGAATCCGGCAGCTGCACCAGGTTCAGGTCGGCGTCCAGGATGTGGGCGTACTGGCCATAGCCGCCGGAGGTCTTGAAACCGGCCAGATTGCCCTCGATGCATACGTTCTGGTGGCCGCCAGCGCAGTATTCGCAGGTGCCGCAGCCCAGGTTGAAGGGGCACACCACGCGGTCGCCGACCTTGAACTTGGTGACCCGGGCGCCGACCTCGGCGACCTCGCCGACGAACTCGTGCCCGATCACGTGGGGCAGTTCGGGTTGCAGGCCCAGCCAGCCCCAGTCGCCCACGCAGACGTGCCAGTCGCTGCGGCAGACGCCGTTGGCGGCGACCTTGATGATGGCGTCCTCCGGCCCGCACTTGGGCTCCGGCCAGTGCTCGTGGACGACGAAGGGTTTGTTGAAGGCTTCGAGAACGGCGGCTTTCATGGCGGACTCCTCAAATTATTGTCGATGGCGGATCGCGAACGGCGCGGATATTTCGTGGCCGGCCCCGCGGCCGATGTTACCAACAAACCGGCGGCGCGGAATCAACCCTCCAGCAGCCAGTCCAGGCAGCCCTGGTGGCCGACCAGCAGGCGCGGATTGCTGGCGCGCGCCGGCGCCGGGCAGGGCGTTGCGTTTTCCTGCGCCAGCAGGTTGCCGGCCCAGGTCGTCATCGCCGGCGAGGCGTAGTAGCGGGTCTCGCCGGTGGACTCATCGGCGGCCAGCAGCGCCATGTCGTCCGGCCCCGCGGCGGCCGCAAAACACAGATCGAAGGCCATCAGCAGTTCGGCTTCCCGCGCGATGCGCGCGGCGCGGTCGAGGGTGAAGGTGTGCCAGGTCATGAATGTTCCCCGCTGGGTTATGGGCGCTGCTCATGGTGACGCCAGAGGCGGAGAATCGCCAGTAGCCCAGCAACCGTGGGCGCTCCGCGCGCCGGATTCTTCCAGCTCTGCGATTGACACCCGTAACGGGTGGGGTTACGTTGCGTGCGATTATTCGGAGCTTCAAGCATAAGGGGCTGGGACGCTTTTTCGAGACGGGAAGCGTCTCGGGAATATCCGACTCTTATGCGAAACGACTCCGTTTGATACTCGGCCGACTCCATGCGGCGAGACAACCACAGGACATGAATCTCCCCGGCCTCCGGCTGCACGAACTGAAAGGCGATCGAGCCGGGACATGGGCTGTCGATGTCAGTGGAAATTGGCGCGTTACCTTTCGATTTGAAGCGCAAGA
>JADLCO010000179.1 GCA_020847115.1 Pseudomonadales bacterium
CCCGCGAACGGCGCTCCGTGAGTTTCTCCGCCTTAACACGTGTACCGCTGGCGACCTCCCAGGCATACCGTTTCATCGGTATCGACGGTGCCAGCGACTTGGTCACCGGCGCAGAAGTCTTAGGAGATTCCCCTTCCTTCAGCACAAAGACGTGCCTGCAATAGTGCGTCAAGGTACGGATCTGGCTGTGATCGCGAACTTCGAACCCCTGGATCAAAAAGGGCGTCTCGAGCCAGGGCCGGTCGAGCTCGGCAACGAACATGCCGATTTCGACCTGCGCGGCGGGAACCATGACCAGATTCTCCGGCGCATAGCGTCGCTGCTCCGGTCCACACTCATCTGACATGGCAGTGCAACCTCAAGCTCCCTGCGGCTGGAAGGAATATATAACAGCAGCGACTCCCCGGCACCATGCTCACAACCCCTGCACCACCCGCGGGAATACCCGCCGGCACCAAAACCCCGCTCAACGGTACACCAGGCAGTCATGCACCCGCTGACGCACCACCGGTATCACCTCCGCTTCGAACCAGGGATGGCGCGCCAGCCAGCGCCGGTTGCGCGGCGAGGGGTGCACCAGCGGCAGTCGATCCGCGTGGGCCAGCGGCCAGCGGCGCACGCGCTCCGCGAGCGATGCCGTTTTGCGCCCGAGGTAATACTCCTGCGCGTACCGCCCGATCAACAGGGTCAACGCCAAATTGGGCAGCAGTTCGAAAATCCGGTGATGCCACCGCGGTGCGCACTCGGCGCGCGGCGGCAGATCGCCGCCGTGGCCGCGGCCCGGGTAACAGAGCCCCATGGGCACGATGGCGATCCGCGCCGGATCGTAAAAGGTTGCGCGGTCGAGCCCGAGCCAGGCGCGCAACCGGTCGCCACTGGGATCGTCCCAGGGGATGCCGCTGGCATGTACGCGTGCGCCCGGCGCCTGACCGATGATCAGCACCCGCGCGCTGGTCGTGGCACGCAGCACCGGATGTGGGCCAAGCGGCAGATCCGCGCACTGCCGGCAGGCCCGCACTTCGACCAACAGATTGCGCAGGGCCAGCTCGGCATCCCGGCTTGGTGGCCTCTGCACCGCACTGCTAACATCCCGGACTCCCGGCACTCCGCTGTCTCCCGCTGGAACCCTGCGCAATGACCCCCCGCTCAGCGCCCGCAATGCCCCATGACATGGAGCTTTTCCAGTACCGCCATATCGGTCCCCGCGGCCCGGAACTGAACGCCCTGCTGGCGGCACTGGGTGCTTTCGATCTCGACGACTTCGTCGCCGCCATCTTGCCCGAATCGATTCGCCTGCGGCAGCCGCCGCACCTGCCGGCGCCCTGCTCGGAAACCGTGGCACTGGCCGAGCTGCGCGCACTGGCCGAACGCAATCAGGTGTTCACCTCACTGCTCGGGCTCGGCTATCACGACACAATCCTGCCCGCGGTGATCCGCCGCAATGTGCTCGAAAACCCCGGCTGGTACACCGCGTACACTCCCTATCAGGCGGAGATTTCACAGGGCCGGCTGGAGGCGCTGCTCAACTTCCAGCAACTCATCATGGATCTGACCGGCATGGAGCTGGCAAATGCCTCGCTGCTCGACGAGGCGACCGCCGCCGCGGAAGCCATGGCGATGGCGCGCCGGCTGTGCCGAAATCCGGCGTCGAACCGGTTTTTTGCCGCGGCGGACTGCCTGCCGCAAACGCTCGCGGTGCTGGCCACCCGTGCCGCGCACTTCGGCTTCGAGCTGGTGGTGGGCGATCCCGACGCCGAACTCGGCCGCGGCGATTATTTCGGCGCCCTGCTCCAGTATCCGGGCCGTGACGGATCGGTGGACGATCTCGAACCCCGGATCGCGGCCATTCATACCAGCGGGGCGATGGCGGTGGTGGCCGCCGATCCCCTGGCGCTGGTGCTGCTGCGGGCGCCCGGCGCCCTGGGCGCGGACATCGTGGTCGGCTCCTGCCAGCGCTTTGGCGTGCCCATGGGGTTCGGCGGCCCGCACGCCGCCTACCTCGCCTTTCGTGACGCCCACAAGCGCGCGGCGCCCGGGCGCATCATCGGCGTCTCGGTGGATCGGCGCGGCAGGCCGGCGTTGCGCATGGCCCTGCAAACCCGCGAGCAGCATATCCGCCGCGAGAAGGCCAATTCCAACATCTGTACCTCGCAGGTGTTGCTGGCGGTGATCGCCGCCTGCTACGCGGTCTATCACGGACCGGATGGACTGCGCCGCATCGCGGAACGGGTGCACGGGCTTGCCAATGCCCTCGCCGCCGGGCTGCGCGGGTTTGGTTTCCCGCTGCGCCACGACACCTGGTTCGACACCATCGCAGTGACCGTTGGCCGCGAACAGCAGGCCATCCTGGCGCGGGCGCGGGGCGACCGCATCAACCTCCGCGCGCTCGGCACCGACGGCATCGCCATCAGCCTGGACGAGACCACCACGCCGGAACTGGTAGCGCGAGTACTCTCGGCCTTTGCCGGCGGCCCGGTTCAGGCCCCGGAAACCATCGCCAAACTCGCCAGCGAGGCCAGCGGACTGCCGCAACGGCTGCGCCGGGGCGACGCCATCCTCACCCATCCGACCTTCAACCGCTATCACAGCGAAACCGAGATGCTGCGCTATCTCAAACGGCTGGAGGGCCGCGATCTCAGCCTGGTGCACGGCATGATCCCCCTCGGCTCCTGCACCATGAAACTCAACGCCAGCGCGGAAATGCTGCCGATCACCTGGCCGGAATTCGCCGACCTGCACCCGTTCGCTCCGGCGGAACAGACTGCCGGCTATTTGCAGCTGTTCGCCGATCTGGCGCGCTGGCTCGCCCAGTGCACCGGCTTCGCCGCCGTTTCCCTGCAGCCCAACGCCGGCTCCCAGGGCGAATACGCCGGGCTGCTGGCGATCCGCGCCTATCACGCTAGCCGCAGCGAGGACCACCGCGACATCTGCCTGATCCCCGCTTCCGCCCATGGCACCAATCCGGCCAGCGCCCAGATGGCGGGCCTGCAGGTGGTCGTGCTGCGCTGCGATCGCGACGGCAACGTGGATCTCGAAGATCTCGACCGCGCCATCGCGGAACACCGCGAGCGCCTCGCGGCGATCATGCTCACCTACCCCTCCACCCACGGCGTGTTCGAGGAGGCGGTGGCCGAAATCTGCGCCCGCGTTCACGCCGCCGGCGGCCAGGTCTACATCGACGGTGCCAACCTCAATGCCCTGGTGGGGATCGCCGCGCCCGGCGAATTCGGCGGCGACGTCGCCCATATCAACCTGCACAAGACCTTTTGCATCCCCCACGGCGGCGGCGGACCGGGCATGGGGCCGATCGCGGTGCGCGCCCACCTGGCACCCTTCCTGCCCGATCACCCGCTGCACACCGGCGATCCCGCCAGCTGCCGCCGCACCGTCTCCGCCGCGCCCTGGGGTTCCGCCGGCATCCTGCCGATTTCCTGGATGTATATCCGCATGATGGGCGCGGCCGGCCGGCGCCGCGCCACCCAGATCGCGATCCTCAACGCCAACTACCTGGCCGCGCGCCTGGCCCCGCACTACCCGGTGCTCTACACCGGCCGCGGCGGCCGGGTCGCCCACGAGTGCATCCTCGACATCCGCCCACTCAAGGCAGCCAGCGGCATCGGCGAGGAGGACATCGCCAAGCGGCTGATGGACTATGGTTTCCACGCGCCGACCATGTCGTTCCCGGTGCCCGGCACCCTGATGATCGAGCCCACCGAGAGCGAGAGCAAGGCGGAGCTGGACCGCTTTCTCGACGCCATGATCCGCATCCGGGCGGAAATCCAGCGGGTGATCGACGGCGCCTGGCCACGCGACGACAACCCCCTGGTGAACGCGCCCCACACCCAGGCCGACGTACTCGACGACGCCTGGGCGCGCCCCTACAGCCGCCGCGAAGCCGCCTGGCCGGCGCCCTGGCTCGCCGACGCCAAGCTGTGGCCGGCGGTGAACCGGATCGACAACGTCCATGGCGATCGCCATCTGGTGTGCACCTGCCCGCCCCTTGCAGACTGGATGGAGACGGCGGCGTCATGAACGCACCGATGAAACACCTGTTGATCGTCTACCACAGCGGCGGTGGCAAGACCGAGCGGATGGCCGAGGCGGTGTGCGCCGGGGCCGCCCGGGAATCCGGCGTGGAGACTCGCCTGCAGACCGCCTTCGACAGTGGCCTCGACGACCTGCTGTGGGCCGACGGGCTGATCTTCGGCACCCCGGAAAATTTCGGCTACATGAGCGGCGCGCTGAAGGATTTCTTCGACCGCACCTTTTACCCGGCCGAACCCCTGCAGCTCAATCTGCCCTACTGCCTGTTCGTCGGCGCTGGCAACGATGGCAGCGGCGCGGTGCGCGAGGTGGAGCGCATTGCACTGGGTTATCCGCTGCGCAAGATCGCCGAACCCGTGGTCGCGGTGGGTGTCCTCACCGAAGCCCATCTGCGCGCCTGTGAAGAGCTGGGCGAGGCAATGGCGGCGGGTCTGGCCTTGGGTATCTTCTGAGTCATGCTGCCGACCGCGAGAGTGCAGCCATGACCGCCGCTCTGGTGCTCAGTGGCGGCGGAGCCCGCGCCGCCTACCAGGTCGGCGTCCTGCACGCCGTCGCCAAGCTGTTGCCGGCGGCAACGCGGAATCCCTTTCCGATCATCTGCGGCACCTCGGCCGGGGCCATCAATGCACTCTCCCTGGCCGCACAGCCGGGGACGTTACGCCAACGCATCGCCAATCTGCTGCGCATCTGGCGAGATCTGCAACCGCAGCAGGTGTTTCGCACCGACTGGCTCGGCGTGGCGCGCAACTCCCTGGGCCTGGCCGGTTCGCTGTTCTGGGGCGGCTACGTACCCTGCGCGTCCATCGCTCTGCTGAACAATGCTCCCTTGCGAACCCTGCTCGAGCAGCACATCCGGTTTCAGCATCTCGACGCTGCCATCGCCAGCGGCGAGCTCGACGCGGTCTGCGTCACCGCTATGCACTACGACAGCGGCCAGTCGGTGAGCTTCTTCCAGGGCACGCAGCCGGGCTGGAGCCGCAGCCGCCGGCGCGGCGAGCGCACCGCCCTGACCATCGAGCATCTGCTGGCCTCGGCGGCGATCCCGATCCTGTTCCCGGCGGTGCGCATCGGCACCAGTTATTACGGCGACGGCGCCCTGCGCCAGTTGCGGCCGCTGAGCCCCGCGCTGCGGCTGGGCGCCGACCGCCTGTTCGTGATCGGCGTCAGCGACAATCTGCGCCATCCGAACCGGCACACGCGGACCGGCCATCCGCCTTCAGTGGGGCAGATCCTCGGCCACCTGCTCAACTCCGCCTTCATCGACAGCATCGAGGGCGAGGTGGAATCCCTGGAAACCGTGAACCAGATACTCACTGGGCTGCCCACGCCGATTGCGCGCGACGGCACCCTGCTGCGCCCGGTGGAAATCCTGTGTATCTCGCCGTCCGAGCCCCTGGATCGCATCGCCGCCGCGCACCAAAACAAGCTGCCGCGCAGCCTGCGGTTGTTTCTGCGCTCGATCGGAGCCACCGGCGAGGGCAGCGGCGCCAGCGCAGCGAGCTATCTGCTGTTCGAACCCGGGTTCTGTCGCCAACTGATGGCGCTGGGCCATGCCGATGCCATGGCCCAGCGCGAGCAGATCCTCGAGTTTTTCCAGCGCCCGGACGCCGACGCCGGCGGCATCACTGCGGCCGATACACCTTGATGGGGTGGTAGGACTTCTGAAAAGCCGGCTGGTCCGCCCACTTGAGGCCAGTGATCAGGCCACCATCGACGGCGAAATGCTGCCCGGTGACAAAGGTCGAGCGGTCGCCCGCCAGCCAGCAGGCCATCTGCGCGATGTCGTCGGGTTCACCGGCGCGCGGAATCGCCTGCGCCTTGGCGAACCCGGGTTTGACCCGCTCCACCAGTTCGTCCGACCGGCCCACGGTGTTGGCCGCCAGCGGCGTGGCAATGAACCCCGGGCAGATGGCGTTGACGCGAACGTTGTGTTCACCCAGTTCCATCGCCACCGACTTGGTGAGATGGATCACCGCCGCCTTGGCTGCGGCATAGGGGTGCGGGCTGTAGCCGGCCCGGAGCCCGGCGATGCTGCCGGTATTGATGATGCTGCCGGAGCCCTGCCGCGTCATGATCGGCGCCGCGTGTTTGATGCCGAGAAAGACACCGCGCACCAGCACATCGAAAGTCATGTCGAATTCGTCCACCGGGATCTCGGCGATCGGCCCCAGCACGCCGCCAAAGCCGGCGTTGTTGAAGATGCAGTCGAGCCGGCCCCAGCGCTGCACGGCCAGATCCACCGCCGCTTTCACCTGCTCCTCGTTGCGCACCTCGACCAGCGCAAAGGCCGCGCTGTCGCCCAGCTCCCGCGCCAGCGCCTGGCCGCGCTCCTCCTGCATGTCGGCGATCACCACCCGCGCGCCCTCCTCGACGAAGAGCCGCACGCTGCGCTCGCCGATGCCGCTGGCACCGCCGGTGATCACCGCCACCTTGCCGTTCAACTCACCCATGATGGTTCTCCTCTGCTGCATTGGTATCGATTGTCTCGGCCGCGTCGGCCGGTGCCGCCACCGCGATCCAGATCTGCCGCGCGGCAGCGCACAAGGTGCCCTCGACATCGTGAATGGCCACCCCCATGAAGCGTTTGCGACCCTCCGGCGGTGCGACCTGCCAGCTGCTCAGGATATAGCGGGCACCGGCGCGCAGCGGCCGGCGCAGGGTCGCGGCGCAGGTGCCCAGTAATTGCCGGTGGGCATCCGGGTTCAGCGCGGCGATGGCATAGCCGCCGGGGCAGTCGAGCGCGGCCCATACCAAGCGCGGCGCGATGCAGCCTTCGGCATCGGCCAGCGCCGCGTCCGGAACCCAGACGCCGGCAACGATCAGCTCCCCTCCTGGATCGAGTGGTCCGCAGAACACCCGCAGCCCTTCGCCCGGTGCGCGGTGCGGGCTGCACACATTGCAGCCGCGCGGATCGCTGCAGTGAATGCAGCGAAAGCGGCCGGTCGCCTCCGCCGCGGCCGCCAGCGTAGGCGGCGGCGGGATCGCCAGATCCAGCACGACCGGCCGCGCCGTGCCCAGCAGGTCGCCACCCCGGAGACAGCGCACACCGCCCTCGGCGTCGCGCACCACGGCAAGCGGGGTATCGAGCGGAAAACCACGCTGGATGCGCACCTCGGCATCCCCCGCCACGAAATCGGCCAAGGCACCGGCCACATAGCCGCCATTGCCCAGGCCGCGCGGGCCGTTGTAGCGGGCATCGATGATCAGTTCGGTCGCCGGCGGCATCGCATCCCTCCTGTCGCAGGCATTCTAAGCGACGCATCCTAGGCAATTTTCGGACGCGCCCTCGGCTGATCCGACGGACGCCACTGGAACCGACACGACCACGTGTCACGTAGGCCGGGTAAGCACTGCGCACCCGGCGCCTCCGAGTCACCGGGTCAGCACAGATCCAGGCGCAGCAGCAGCGCATCCTCGCGGCCATCCACCGCCAAATAGTAGCCGCGGCGGCGGCCGATCGGGACGAAACCCTCGCCTTGGTAGAGCGCGATCGCGGGCGCATTGCCGGCGCGCACTTCGAGATGCAGGCAGCGGACCGCCGGCGCCAGCGCTGCCCGCAGCGCGCGCAGCAGCGACCGGCCGATGCCCTGGCGGCGCAGTTGCGGCGCGACGACGATATGGAGCAGCTCGGCCTCGTCGAGCAGCTCGCGGAACACCGCATAGCCGAGCATCTGCCCTGCGCACTCGACCAGCAACACCTGGTGTCGATCCAGGCTGTCGGCAATCTGGCCGGGGCTCCAGGGCGTGGCCGAGGCGCCGGCTTCGAACACTGCCAGCGTCTCCAGGTCGGCGCGTTGCGCAGCGCGCATCCGCAGTTCGTCCGCCGCGGCGCTCATTGCCGCTCCGGCGCCAGAAAGCGTATCGCCTGCCAGGTCGCCGCCTTGCATTGGGGGTTGGCCAGCATCTCGGCGAGGCCGGGCACCAGCATGGCCTGAACCGCGCCTTCGGCAATGGCGATCACCCGTCCGGCCTCCGCATCATCGGCCAGCAATCGCCAGGCCGGCGCGCCCATCGCCAGCAGCCACTGGAAGCGGGATTGCGCCAGGCGCCCGGCCAGAAACAGCTGCAGCGCTTCGCGTGCGCCGGAGAGCGAGCGGTCGCCGCCCGGCAGCAGCGGCCAGTCGATGCTCTCCGCTGCCGGCAGCACCGCCGGACGGCGGCCGATGGCAGCGAGGATGTTGCCGAGCAGGGCGAGCTGCTCGCGGCTCGGGCGGCCGCCCGGCGGCAGGGCATCCAGCACCAGCAGATCCTCGGCCGGCCGCCAGCAGGCCAGGCGCAGCGGCGGCAGGAGTTCTTCGGCATCGCCGCCGGCGGGAACGTCGGCAGCGCTCGGCGCCGGCACAGCGGGAGGCTGAGCCAAGTGCGGCGGATTGGACGGTTCCAGTTGACCGAGCAGCGCAGCGGGCCCCTCCGGCGCCGCGGACATCTCCGGCACGGGCACTCTGACGTCGGCGACCGGCGGCACCGAGGCGCCGCGTGCCGGGCGCGGCCGGTAGCGAACGATGCCCAGCGCCGCCAGGTACCGGTCGCGCCGCGCCTGGTCCATCGGCCGCTCCTAGACCCCGCGCTGGGGATGGACCCGGTCGGGGCTCTCCAGCAGGTTGAGGGCATTCAGATAGGCCTTGGCGCTGGCCGCCAGGATGTCGGTATCGGCGCCCTGGCCATTGACGATGCGTCCGCCCTTCTCCAGCCGCACCGTCACCTCCCCCTGCGAATCGCTGCCGGTGGTGATGGCATTGACCGAATAGAGCTGCAGGCTGGCGCCGCTGTGGGCGAGCTTTTCGATGGCCTTGAACACCGCATCCACCGGGCCGTCGCCATCGGCCGCCACTTCGTGCTCGTGACCCTTGGTGCTCAACACCAGCTCGGCATGCGGCGCACGGCCGGTACGTGAAGCGACGTCCATGCTGATCAGCCGGAAGTGTTCGTCGGTCGCGCCGAACTGGATGTCGGACACCAGCGCCTGGAGATCCTCGTCGTAGATCTCGCGCTTCTTGTCCGCCAGCTCCTTGAAGCGGGCGAAGGCGCGGTTGAGATCGGCGCGGTTGTCGAAGCCGATGCCGAGCGCCTCCAGTCGCGCGGTGAAGGCCGCTCGCCCGGACAGCTTGCCCAACACGATGCGGTTGGTGTTCCAGCCCACGTCCTGGGCGCGCATGATCTCGTAGGTCTCGCGATACTTGAGCACGCCGTCCTGGTGGATGCCGGACTCGTGGGCGAAGGCGTTGGCGCCGACTACCGCCTTGTTGGGCTGCACCGGAAAGCCGGTCACCGTCGACACCAGACGCGAGGTCGGCACGATCTGAGTGGTGTCGATCCGGGTTTCCACCGGAAACACGTCGGGCCGGGTGCGGATCGCCATCACGATCTCCTCCAGTGCCGCGTTGCCGGCGCGTTCGCCGAGGCCGTTGACCGTGCACTCCACCTGGCGCGCGCCCTGCAACACCGCGGCCAGCGAGTTCGCCACCGCAAGCCCGAGGTCGTTGTGGCAGTGCACCGAAAATACCGCTTGGTCGGCGTTGGGCACGTTGCGGATCACCCGGCCGATCATGGCGCCATACTGGCCGGGCTCGCCGTAGCCAACCGTGTCGGGAATGTTGATGGTGCGCGCGCCCGCGGCGATCACCGCTTCGATCACCCGGCACATGAACTCGAACTCGGTGCGGCTACCGTCCTCGAGCGAGAACTCCACGTCTTCGACCAGGTTGCGGGCGATGCGCACTGCGCCCACCGCCTGCTCCAGCACCTGTTCGGGGGTCATCTGGAGCTTGTATTCCATGTGGATCGGCGAGGTGGCGATGAAGGTGTGGATGCGCGGCGCGGCCGCCCCCTGCAGCGCCTCGGCGGCGCGCTCGATATCCGCCGGCAGGGTGCGCGCCAGGCTGCACACGCGGCTGTCGCGCACCGCCTCGGCGATGCTCTTGACCGCCGCGAAATCGCCGGGGCTGGAGGTCGCGAATCCGGCTTCGATGACATCGACGCGCAGCTTTTCCAGGGCCTTGGCGACGCGCAGTTTCTCTTCGCGGGTCATGGCGGCGCCCGGGCTCTGCTCGCCGTCGCGCAAGGTGGTGTCGAAGATGATCAAGTGATCTTTGCTGGCCATGGCTATGAACTCCTCAATCGCGCGGCTGTGCGACGATCGCAATACGATGAATCGGCCCGCGACAGCGGGTTATGGAGCGGGAAAAACTGGGAACGATCGGTCGGCTGCCCCTCAGGGCAGCAGCGGAAGCAGTCGCAGCGCACACAGCGCGGCACGCCGGCGGGCGACGGCCGGGGGGGTGGCCATGGCGGCCGGGCGCTGCTCGAGGGCGGGCGTGGACATGGCCGCATTCAAGCAAATTATCACCGCACTGCCAAGCCCCCGCGCCGCCGCAGCCACCACCACACCGGCCCCGACAGCGCATAGCCCACCGCCAGCGCCAGCAGCACGCGCGGCGGATCGATCACGATCACCGCGGCGCCCATGGCGACGGCGACGATGGCCACGAACGGCACGCGGCCGCGGAAATCCACGCCCTTCATGCTGTGGTAGCGCAGGTTGGAGACCATCAGCACGCCGGCCAGCACGGTGACCAGCGCGGCCACCACCGCTAGCGTGCCACCGGGTTCCAGGCGGTAGCCGCTCCACACCGTACCCGCCACCAGCCCGGCCGCGGCGGGGCTCGCCAGGCCGACGAAATAGCGCTTGTCCACGGCCGCCACCTGGACGTTGAAGCGCGCCAGGCGCAGCGCGGCGCAGGAGGCATAGATGAAGGCCGCGGCCCAGCCCAGCTTGCCCAGCGCGTGCAGCATCCAGGCATAGGACACCACCGCCGGGGCGACGCCGAAGGACACCATGTCCGAAAGCGAGTCGTACTGGACGCCGAACGCGCTCTGGGTGTTGGTCAGCCGCGCCACCCGGCCGTCGAGGCCGTCGAAGATCATGGCGACGAAGATGGCGATGGCGGCACTGGCATACTTGCCGCTCATCGCCGAGAGAATGGCGTAGAAGCAGGCGCACAGGGCGCCGGTGGTGAGCAGGTTGGGCAGCAGGTAGATGCCGCGGCGGCGCACCACCTCGCCTTCCACCGCATCCTCGGCCGAGAAGGGCGCGAAGCCGGTCGCGGACTCCACAGTGCCGGGATCTTCTTCCGCTTCGCTCATCGCCGCCGGGCTCCGCGTTCACCACCGCACCGGGCAGCGGGCGCTGGGCGCGCCCGTGCCGGTATTGGGCTCAGTTCTTGGACTTGTCGATCAGCTTGTTCTTGCCGATCCAGGGCATCATGCCGCGCAGCTTGGCACCCACCGCTTCGATGGGGTGCTCCTGGGCGCGGCGACGGCGCGCCTTCAGCACCGGATTGCCGGCCTGGTTGTCGAGCACGAATTCGCGCGCGAACTTGCCGGTCTGGATATCGTCGAGGATGCGCTTCATCTCCTTCTTGGTCTCCTCGGTGATGACCCGCGGGCCGCTCACGTAATCGCCGTACTCGGCGGTGTTGGAGATCGAATAGCGCATGTCGGCGATGCCGCCCTGATACATCAGGTCGACGATCAGCTTGAGCTCGTGCAGGCATTCGAAATAGGCCATCTCCGGCGCATAGCCCGCTTCCACCAGGGTCTCGAAACCGGCCTGCACCAGCGCCGTGGCGCCGCCGCAGAGCACCGCCTGCTCGCCGAACAGATCGGTCTCGGTCTCCTCGCGGAAGTTGGTCTCGATGATGCCGGAGCGGCCGGCACCGATGGCGGTGGCATAGGACAGCGCGATGTTGCGCGCCTGACCGCTGGCGTCGCGGTAGATCGCGATCAGCGCCGGTACGCCGCCGCCTTCCTGGTAGGTGCTGCGCACCGTGTGGCCCGGGCCTTTGGGGGCGATCATGATCACGTCGAGATCGGCGCGCGGTTCGATCAACTGGAAGTGGATGTTGAAGCCGTGGGCAAAGGCGAGCGCGGCGCCCTGCTTCAGATTGGGTTCGATGTCGTTCTGGTAGATGGCCTTCTGTTGCTCGTCGGGAGCCAGCACCATGACCAGATCGGCGCCCTTCACCGCCTCGGCGACATCCGCGACCTTCAAGCCGGCGGCCTCGGCCTTGGCGCGGGACGCCGAGCCCTGGCGCAGCGCCACCACGACTTCGGCGACGCCGGAATCGCGCAGGTTGAGCGCGTGGGCGTGGCCCTGGGAACCGTAGCCCACCACCGCCACCTTCTTGCCGCGGATGATGGAAATGTCGCAGTCTTTGTCGTCATACACTTGCATGATCGTTCACCAAATCCAGAGA
>JADLCO010000180.1 GCA_020847115.1 Pseudomonadales bacterium
CGGCGGTTGTGCCGGACCGGTCTGAGCCATCTGCGGGGCCGCCTTGGGCGGTACCGGCTGCGGGAGTGGAGCAGTGGCCTGCCGGGGCGACGCAGCGGGATCGCCGACCCGACTTTCCAGCGCCTGCACCCTGCGCATCAGTTGTTGATTGATGCGCTTGAGCTGCTCCAGTTCCGCACGGATATCCGCATCCGAAGTTGCTGCATTGGATGGCGCCTCTGGCGGTTGCGCAAGCGCCGCCGGATGGGCGATGGCGGCGGCGATCACCAGTGGCGCGGCGAGTTTCCCTGGTTTCATACGTAGCATCTCCCTCACCCCAAAGCATTCCCGGTAAATAGCCGACCGGGCCGCGGCAGCTTGCCAACGGCCCGGACCGAAATCAATGGCCGACGCGGCATTCGCCGGCATCGGTTCACAGCAGATTCATGATGCGATCGGCACGAAACCGCACGCTGTCGCGCTGAGCGACCGCATTGTCGAACGCGACCTGAAGCATGAGATCGTTGACGATGCGCTGGCCGTCCGCCTTGAGCTGCACCGATTGCAGCAGCTGGCTGCCGTTGGTGATTGGGTTGACGCCCAGGTGCTGGGTGATCTGATTGCCCTGGGCGGTGATGGTGTACCCGATACCATTGCTGGCCGTCACCTGGGTGACCACGTCGCCATTGACGAAGGTTTGATCGGCCGGTGCGACGGTCGCGACCTGGGCATCAGTCAACACCGGGGCGGCACTTGCCGGAATGACTGCATAGCCGACATTGTTCCTGACCACATTATCGGAGCCTTCCACCTGAATGGCCTGGACCGCGCCCTGGATCTGCCCCAGTGCGGCATTGGGAGCCGGAGCCGGGCGGTTGGGCACTTCCTGGCCCAGGGTTCCGCCTACGGTGTAGGCCACCCGAGTATCGGCACCTGAATTGTCGACCTCGAACTTGAGATTCACCTCATGGACGCTTGCGGCGGGCTGCTGCGCATCGGCAACCGACTGCGCACCAGGTCCTTGCGGCGCTTCCCGATGCCTGCTGCCGGCATAGCCCACATCGCCATTGGACAGCGTCGTCGCCACGGTTTGGCTGGCGCTCCGGGTGGTGTCGGCCAAGGCTTCCGAATGAGTCCACTGGGTGGTCACCGTCATGCCGAAATACTGGACGCGACCGCCGGCGACGAACTTACCCCGCATATCGGCCAATGCTTCCTCGGACAGCTCCTTGAACATTGCTGCCGCGGCGACGGGTGCTTCGGTCAGCAGCAGCGCGGCAACGGCGGCAGCCAGGGGTTTGCGCCATATTTTGATGAAACCTGATGGATTGGAAATCATTGATCTTTCCTCCTCCGTGAATCCGAATACCCATGGTCACAACGTTCCACGAGCAAATAATCAATCTCAGAATAGGTCCGCATGGGTAAAGCCGAAATCCAACAACTCGCTGTCGGTAACGGGCGTGTGATCGTAAAGAAACCTGCGCGCGGTCAACGGCGGAGCTGGCCGGGTGAGGACCGTTTCACGGTCGAAGCCGCGGCCCAGGATCGCGAATACCGCGCCGTTCCAGCTTTTTTTGAAATCATCCAAAGGCATGATCCGGTTACCCAGTGCCGGATCACCTACATACACCGAATCCTCGGTCACTTTGCGGAGCACGACGAAATGTTTGTATCCCTTCAAATCAAGAAGCACAATGGCGGGGATGCGCAGTTTGGGAAGCATTTCCAGTGGCAGTTCATAGCCCCTGCCACGCAGACCCAGCGTCTCCACATAGTGGCGAATGTCGAGCAGCGAATAGCCCTTTTCCCGGGCGACCTCTTGGTCCGCGACCTTGGCCAGCCCGAGAATGACGTCGACTTCGTTGACATCGAAGTTGTACGCGTAGCGCAGGATGGTGGCCGTCGCTGCCGCACCGCAGCTGAAATCGAAGCGCTGCTGGATGATGTCCTGGTAGCGCCGCTCGCGCATGCTGGTGACGCGCTTGCTGAATTGCGGCACATCGCCCAGCCCGTAGAATTGATGCACCGAGCCATCCTGGGCACCCGCGGGCAGAACCACGGACGACACCAGCACACAACAGGCCAGCGCAGATATCCTGCGGCTAGGGCTCCGCCCGGCGGTGGTCCGGGACGCGGCAATATCGACTGCGGCTCTGGAGTTCATGATCCGTTTTTGCGCCTACGCGGAATCTTCAAACCGGCTTCGGGGCAAGCCATCCTCTCCCTTCTCCCATCCGCTCCGCGTGCGCTCTGGTGCCTGGCACCCCACGCGGTCGCGAAAGGAGCACCGGGGGCGGAATGCCCACCCCCGGTACCAGGACCGTCGCTCAGGCAATACGCCCACTCGCCGGTCCACCCCCGATGGCGCGATTACTCACCGCCACCGCCACCACCGCCGCCGCCGACCGCCGGCGTACTGATGCTGGCAATCGCCAGAGCATTACCCTGCAGGTTGCCGTTGCCGGCCGCCACGTTGATGGCGATGTTGCCGCTGGCATCACTGAAGGCATCGCCAGCGAGAGTGGCGTTATTCACCACGGCGTTGGGAACGACATTGACCACGGGCAGGCTGCCGGTCAGCTCGATATCACCCAGGTCGATGGTCCCAAGCTCGGTGAACACGAAGGCACCGCCATCCTTGAGATCGTCCTGGGCGCCCTGGGCCTCGCTATCGACATCGACGTGGCCGGTGTTACTGCCACTGGAATGCTGTTGCCCGCTCCAGGTGTCGAGGTATACATCGCCGCGCTGGTCGGCGATGCCCTCGTACTTACCGGTTGCCGAGCCGGTCAGCGTGACTTCCATGCTGGCATCCTCGGTCGAGCCCTGACCGACAGACAGATTGTCATGCACGGACTGGTTGGAGGAGGCCGTGGCCAGCGCCATCACGCCGGAATTCTCGGCCAGCGCCAGCTGGTTGGCCTGGGCGTTGTTGTTGCCCGCCACCACGTTGACACCGATGTTGCCGGAGAAGCCGGAGCCTACGCTGTCACCCACCCAGGCGTCGTTGGTGCCGGAAGACGGGTTCTCGTTGTTGTAGGAGTACTGGTCGGAGAAGGTCTCGGCTTCCGCAGCACCGCCAAACAGCAGGTTGATGTCGAAGCTGGCGCTGAAGGCATAGTGCTCTTCGTTGACATACTCCCATTCGCCTTCCTCGGCATAGTCGAAGCCGCCTTCGATGCTGGCGCTCTCACTATGAGACGCACTGGCGCTTGCCGACTGTGCATCCTGGCCAGAAACACCGTAGTCGATGGTGCCATCCTCGATACCCAGGAGGCCGCCGGCGACGAACTCGCCTTCCGCGGATACTGCGTTGAGGTCTTCGCCTTCACCCAGGTCACCACCGATATCGGCGTCGAATTCGCCTACTGCGACGCCGCCCACAACGCTGCTCACCGAGTAATTGCCATCCGGCGTGGTTACGGTGATCGCGTCATCCACATCCAGATCCACGTCGAGATTCGCGGCACTGGAGCTGCTCGCAGTGGCACTGGCGCTCTGGGACGACGATTCGCTGGCGTCAGCATGAAGATAGGCGCTCTTGGTCCAGGAGCCGGAATCGTTATCGACGTAATCGTAAGAGTTCGAAAAGTCGATCTCGATGGTCTGAGTGCTGTTCAGCGAATCACCCTCGGCAATGGCTACCGAGTTCTGCTGGACGTTGTTGCTGCCGGCCGCAACGTTGACGCCGGCGTTACCCGTGGCGTCAGACAATACATTGCCGGCGAGGGTGGCATTGTTGTCGTCGTTGAGACTGCCCGGGGTGGACAGCACAGCACCAGTTTCCGGGTCGATTACCAGATCGGTCAGCTTGTTGTCGTGGGTCTTTTGAACCACTTCGGAAAACGCCGCCGCGCTGGAGTCCACGAGAACCAAACCCAACGTATAGATCTGGCCGTTGTAACTAAGGTTGTAATCGACATCGACCGTCTTGTCGATATCGATGTCGCTATGGCTGCTCCGACCATATTTATCGGCTTCGCCCGCATAGGCGGCGCCAACGCCGAGGGCCGTTGCCACGGCCACGGCGAGGGGCAATTTCTTGAATGTACTCATGTCGATCTCCTTGAACAAGGACATGTTGTTGGGTTGAGCTGAACGTCCGACCCGAAGGGCCGGCGAAAACCCGAATCCGTTGCCCGTGTCGCCACGCCTATCGCCCCCACGTGTGCCCCGAGCCGGAGCTTCGGCGGCAAAAAGCAGGTTGACAGGCCGTGGCATGGGACGGTTCCGGGCTTTCGGCGGCCGTTCAAGGCGAGGCCGACAGCGTGAAGGTGTTGGCCGTGGCGTTGTTGTTGCCGGCGGCCTGGTTCACCAGGAACAGACCCCGGGCACCCGCGAAGGCGTCCGGAGCCAGGTTGGCGCTGGCCGAAACCTGGGCGCCACCTCCATTGGGGAGCTGCGGCACGGCATCGCCGGTACTTTGCTCCTGCAACTGTTTATCGTCCAACTGGACGATGGCGAGCGCGGACACGCCACCCACGGCGACAGCGGCGCCGTTGAACTGGCTATTGCCCGCGCCCGCGGACTGATTGATCAGATAGATGCCAAAGGATTCGTCGAAGGCGCCGGACTGAATGTCCGCCGTGAGTGTCTGATCGACTTCGGGGCCGGCGCGCTCCACGGCCTGCCGGGCGTCGATGGAAGCCACACTGTGGCCCTGGCTTTCGGCCAGCGTGGCGGAGTTCTGCTGGACGTTGCCACTACCCGCGGTCTGGTTGAGTGTTACCACACCGCTGGATTTCTGTAGCGCCGGGCCAATGGTGGCGGTGCTGGCAGCCGCAGCGCCAGCAACCCCTGCGGCATCTCTCAACTCCGCCGAAGCGGCGGAATCGGCCCGAGCGGACAGCGCCGGAGCTGCCAGCGCGATGGTCGAGAGCAGCAGCAGGCGATGCACAAGCCCGATGGCAACCGCAACGCCGTCGGTAGCCTTGCCACTACGGCTTCGCATCCAGCCGCGCCGTTCACCAAACCTCTGCTCACCTCTAGCCATACCGCCCCCTCGAATTGCGCGACCCGGCTTAGCACCCGGGTCTGCGGTAGTAGGTAGCAAATGGCGGGCCAACTATTTAATATGTTGAAAATCAATAAGTTTTTTGTCAGGCCGCCGATTTCCGAAGCCCCCCTTCCAGCGGCGGAATCCACCCAAGTGACAGTCTCGATTCAGAAATAATCAAAAATATCTATCTATCATAAGGTTACACAGCAAATTTAAAGTGGAACAATATTGTTACAGCCCGCTGGTGTGTGACGCTCAGGTATCCTGGAGGCTCGTGCGCGATTTGCTGAAATCGTTGTAGGAAAATTGCCTATGCCGTCACCCGGATGCCAACACGCACAGCGCCACGCCGATACTGGGCCCCCGCGCATGCGGCTGGAAGAAGAAGCGCGGCTAGCCGAAAACGCCGTCGCGCTGGCAGCCGCAAATCGGGGCTTTGTCGAACGAGACGTTTCTGGCTCGGGGAAAGGAGGTTGGCTGGTCGAGCCCACCCGGATGGCAGGCCGGTATCGGCCTGCCGCCGGCAAGGCCGGATCACTCGATCCTGATACCGTGCTTTTCCAGCAAGCGGTAGATCGTCATACGGGACACGCCAAGCATGTTGGCCGCCTGAGTGACATTGAAGCTGCTGTTGCGCAATGCTTGCTCGACGACCTGGCGCTCGGCCCGTTCGCGGGCTTCCTGCAGATTGACGACGCTACCGCGGGTTTCAGCCACCGGATGAGGCAAATCGAGATCTTCCGGGGTGATCAGCGATCCTTCTGTCATGACTGCGGCCTTGCTGACCCGGTTGATCAACTCTCGAACATTTCCCGGCCACCGATGAAGGTGCAGCGCCTGGCGGGCTTCAGCACTGAATCCCCTGGCTTTGACGGACGTCTTTAGCCTGGCTTGCGTCAGGAAATGCTCAGCGAGCAGTTCGATGTCAGAGCCTCGCTCCCGCAGCGGGGGCACCCGCATCGGCAATACATTCAGCCGATAAAACAAGTCTTCGCGAAACCGCTGTTCGCGCACCGCTGCGGTCAGGTCTACGTGCGTGGCGGCGATGATGCGTACGTCGACCCGCAAGGCGTGTGAAGACCCCACCGGCTCAAACGAGCCGTCCTGGAGAAAACGCAGGATCTTCACCTGATGGCTCAAGGGAAGATCGCCGATCTCGTCCAGAAACAGCACGCCCCCATCCGCGATCGCCACCTTGCCTTGACGGTCTTTGAGGGCGCCAGTGAACGCTCCCTTGACGTGGCCGAACAGCTCCGACTCGAACAGATTCTCCGGGATCGCCCCGCAGTTGACGGCAATGAAGGGCCCCTCGCTCCTGCGCGATGCACGGTGTATCGCCCGCGCCACGAGTTCCTTGCCAGTTCCACTCTCGCCCCCGATCATCACCGGGACGTCGACGGCCGCATATTTGCGGATAAGCGCATCTATCCGCCGCATCGCGGGGCAGCGGGCCACTATACCCGTCTGCTCGTTGCCATCATCGTGCTGACCCAACTGCGCCCGCAGCCGAGCAAAGCCCGCCGCGTGGGTCAGCACGGCGCGCAACTTGTCGGCTACGGCCTCCAGCGGGGTGGTAAAAAAATCGTGACATACGGCCGTGACGACTTTCATCAACGGCACATTGGCAAGATGATCCGGACTCACTACCGCTACCCAAAGCAGCTCTGGCGCTGCCAAGTGGGCTCGCTCCATCCAATCCAATTCGGATTGCCCCACCTCCTTTGGCACGACCAGAATCGCTACGAATGCAGCCGTGTCCTTGCCTGACCCGAGCGTGGCATCATCATCGGCCAGCACACATCGCCAGCCAGGCAATAGGCAGCGAAGCGTCGCAAGGACCTCTCGCCCAGCGTGGTCGAGAGCCAGCGCCAAAAAACTCGGTTTGCCGCCTCTGAATTCCACCATAGGCCTCCTTTTGCCTGATGAGTTCCTTGCTAGCGGATTTAGCGCAATAATCGCCCATGGTTTTGACGATCAAAGGGATAGTATCGAATCCCGAGAGCAGCCAGATCGCCACTCGTCCGTTAGATTTGTCCTGTTGTCTGGAAGTCGCCCCACCATCATTTTGACCGACCCCAGCGGGAGGCCCCGATGTGACATTCTGCCGGGCTAGCTCTTCCCACTTGTCTGTTTTTAAGGCATGGCCCGGCCCGTGAGTACTCTCCCGGAGATCGCGCCATACCCCAGGGTCTTTACGACGTTCGACCCGGATGACTACAACCGCTCCACCGCGATCGCGGTCGCCTCGCCGCCGCCGATGCAGAGGCTGGCCACGCCCTTCTTCAAACCATAGGTCTGCAGTGCAGCGAGCAGTGTGACGATGATGCGCGCACCGCTGGCGCCGAGCGGATGGCCAAGCGCACAGGCGCCGCCGTGGACATTGACCTTGGTGTGGGGGAGGTCCAGTTCGCGCATCGCCGCCATGGCGACCACCGCGAAGGCCTCGTTGATCTCGTAGAGATCCACTTCGGCTGGGGTCCAGCCCACTTGGGCGAACAACCGCTTCAGCGCACCCACGGGCGCCGTGGTGAACCATTCCGGCTCCTGCGCAAACTGGGTATAACCCCGCACCACGGCGAGCGGGCGCAGGCCGCGGCGCTCGGCTTCGCTCCGGCGCATCAGCACCAGGGCGGCGGCGCCGTCGGAAATCGAGCTGGCATTGGCGGCAGTAACGGTGCCGTCCTTCTTGAAGGCCGGCTTGAGGCCCGGAATCTTGTCGACGCGGGCGTTGCCCGGCTGTTCGTCGGTATCGACCACCTGCTCGCCGGTGCGGGTCTTGACCTTGACCGGCGCGATTTCCGACTTGAACTTGCCGGCGGCGATGGCGGCGATGGCGCGGTTGAGCGATTCCACCGCGTAGGCATCTTGATGTTCCCGGGTAAAGCTGTACTTGCCTGCGCACTGCTCGGCGAACACGCCCATGAGCCCACCGGAATAGGCATCCTGGAGGCCGTCGGTGTACATGTGATCGAGCAGTTCGCCGTGGCCCAGGCGGTAGCCGCCACGCGCTCTGGCGAGCAGGTACGGGGCGTTGCTCATGCTCTCCATGCCGCCGGCGACCAGCACTCCGGCATGCCCGGCGAGCAGGGTGTCACAGGCCATCATCACGGTCTTCATGCCCGACCCGCACATCTTGTTGACGGTGGTGGCGCTGGTGCCCACGGGAATGCCAGCGCCCAGCGCCGCCTGGCGCGCCGGCGCCTGGCCAACCCCGGCGGGCAAGACGCAGCCCATGATCACCTCGTCGATCTGTTCGGGAGCGACCTGGGCGCGTTGCAGGGCGGCCGCGATCGCCACCGCGCCCAGTTCCCCGACCGCGACGCCGGACAGAGCGCCCATCATTCCACCCATGGCGGTACGGGCAGCACCCGCAATCACTACCGGATCGTTCATCGCATCCACCTCGTTTCACGCATATAGAGTCATTTGACCACCCGCAGCCGGGGACCGCCAGCGGGTTGCGGCACTCCGGAACCCGAAGTATCCGGACCGGGCGGCGGCTCCGAGTCATCGACGGGAAACACCATGCCCTGGCCGTTTTCCCGGGCGTAGATGCCTTCCACGGCGGCAACCGGGATCGACACTGCCATCGGGGTTCCCCCGAAGCGAGCGCTGAACGCGATCGCTTCGTTGCCCAACACCAGGTCGCTCACCGCGCGCGGGGCCACATTGAGCACGATCTTGCCGTCGCGGACATAGCTTCTGGGCACCGCAACGCCCGGCTGCTCGGCATCCACGATCAGATGGGGCGTGCAGGCGTTGTCCACGATCCACTCGTAGAGTGCCCGGATCAGATAGGGCCTGCTGGAGGTCATGGCCACCTACGCTGCGGGGCGGGTCAGCCCCGCATGCTGCGCTCGGTATCGGTAAGACTGGCACGAAATGCCGGCCGATCAAAGAGCCGCTGCATGTAAGCGACCAGCGGCTTGGCCTGGCGCACATTGGGCAGCTTGATGCCGAGGACGTCGAGCCGCCACAGCAGGGGCGCCATGACGCAGTCGACCAGGGTGAACTCGTCGCTCATGAAAAACGGCTTCTCCGAGAACACGACGGACACGCCGAGGAGGCTGTCGCGCAGTTCCTGGCGCAGCCGATCGATGCGCTTGAAGTCTTCGCCACGCAGGATCTCTTCCGCCGACGCGCACCAGTCCCGCTCGATGCGATGCATATACTGACGGCTGTGCGCGCGGGCGACGGGATACACGGGCAGCAGTGGCGGATGGGGAAAGCGTTCGTCCAGGTACTCCATCATCACCATGGTGTTGTGGAGCGCCAGATCGCGATCGACCAGCGTTGGCGTGGTGCCATAGGGATTGAGTTCTGCGACCTCCTCCGACACCACGCCCGGAACCACTTCCTCGATCTCCACGGCAACACCTTTTTCGGCCAGTACCATCCGCACCCGATGGCTGAACTGGCAGGCCGCATCGGAGAATAGGGTCATGGTCGAACGTCTGGGCACTACCGCCATCGCTCACCCCCGGGGCCGGTGATCGACATCAGTGTACGTCTTTCCAGTATTCGCGGTTCAACAGCCAGACAAACACCAACAAGAGGGCCAGGAACAGCAGCACGCCCTTGCCGATCCGGTGACTGTCATCCACGATGGGGTTGGCCAGATAGCTCAGGAAATTGACCAGATCGCGCACCGCACCGTCGAATTCGGCGGGCGCCAGCTTGCCCTTGGTGACCAGCGCGTAACTGCCGCACGGATCGTCATTGAGCGGCTTGCTGGTGAGCGGATCGACCCGCATGCCGCCATCGGGATTGAAGGACGGCCCCAGGGCGCAGGC
>JADLCO010000181.1 GCA_020847115.1 Pseudomonadales bacterium
GGGTGCGTTGTGGCGGGCATCCACCGAAGAAGGCGTGCGCTGGAATACGTACAGATGCTTGGCGTCCTCGCCCAGGTGCGGGATGCACTGGATGGCGGTGGCGCCGGTGCCGATGATGGCGACGCGCTTGTCGTTGAGCCTGGTCATGCCGCCTTCCGGGCTGCCGCCGGTGTAGTCGTAGTCCCAGCGGCTGGTGTGGAAGGTGTGGCCCTTGAACTTCTCGATGCCGGGAATGCCGGGCAGCTTGGGCCGCGTCAGGGGGCCGTTGGCCATGGCCACGTAGCGGGCCTTCATGGCATCGCCGCGGTTGGTGCGGATGATCCAGTGCCTGGTGTCGTCGTCCCACTCCATGCCGGTGACCTCGGTCTGGAAGCAGGTGTCGCGGTACAGATCGTAGTGCTTGGCGATGTTGATGCTGTGCTGGAGCAGTTCCGGCGCATGGGCGTAGCGCTCGCTGGGCACATAGTCGAGTTCATCGAGCAGCGGCATGTAGACGTAGGCCTCGATGTCGCACTGGGCGCCGGGATAACGGTTCCAGTACCAGGTGCCGCCGAAGTCGCCGGCGCGGTCGATGATGCGGATGCTCTCGACGCCGGCCTCGCGCAGCCGGGCGCCGGCGAGCAGGCCGCCGTAACCGCCGCCGATGATGGCAAACTCGACCTCATCGGTGAGCGGTTCGCGCACGAAGGGCGTGGCGTAGTGGTCGATCATGAACTCGCCGAGGTCGCCCCTGGCGTCGCGGTACTGGCCGAAGCCTTCCGGGCGCAGGCGCTTGTCGCGCTCATGGACGTACTTGCGGCGCAGGGCTTCGGGGTCGAAGCCGAGCTCGGCCGGATCGGTGGTATAGGGTTTGGCGGCACTCATGGGCAGGTCTCCTGTAGCAAGTGAAGTAACGAACGAATGAAGAACAGACGGAACATTGGGTATCCGGTGACGACCCGGGCGCGCGCTTTGGCGGCGGCCGCCGGGCCGGTGTGGCGACATGCGCCCCGGCCCCCCGGCCGGTGGCGACATCCCGAGTCTCGTTTGGGCAATGGTCACACCCCCGTCACCCCCCAGTCAAACCCCGTGCACACGGCCGGAGAACACTTCCCTCGCAACACCCACCAATGCAGAGGGAGGTCTTTCATGGCGCTCGTGTCACGCATCGTTCCCATCGCCCTGCTGGTCGCCGGCTGTCTGGCCGGCGGTCCCACCGGGGCGGCTCCCGATCCCCATCAGGCACACGCCCAGGAGCACACCGAATCACCGGAGCTGCGCGCCATGGCGGCGCGCAGCGTCGGCTGGCGCCACCCGCAAGCGGCGAATCCAAGATCCTGGATCCGCTTCAAGGTACTTGGCATCAACGATTTCCACGGCCAACTCGAACCCCGCTCCCTGTCCGGTCGCCCGGTGGGCGGCGCGGCGGTGCTGGCCTCCTACCTCGAAGCAGCCACCGCGGAGGCACCCGACGGCGCCCTCCTGATCCACGCCGGCGATCACGTGGGCGCCAGCCCGCCGGTATCGGCCCTGCTGCAGGACGAACCCGCGATCGGTTTTCTCAATCTGCTCGCCAACCGCCACTGCAGCTATCGCTTCAAGCTGCACCCGCTGTGCAATGTGGTGGGCACCCTGGGCAATCACGAGTTCGACGAGGGCACCAGCGAACTGCTGCGCCTACTCGAAGGCGGCAATCATGAAGATGGGCCCTTCCAGGAAAACCCCTGGCGCGGCGCCCGCTATCCCACAGTGAGCGCCAATGTGGTGTGGAGCGACAGCGGCAAGCCGCTGCTGCCGCGCTCAGTGGTCAAGCGCGTGCGCGGGCTGCCGGTGGCAGTGATCGGCGCGGTGCTGCGCGAAACGCCTACCATCGTCACACCGAGTGGCGTGGCCGGGCTGGAGTTTCTGAACGAGGCCGAGGCCATCAACGCCGAGGTCGGGCGCCTGCGCCGGCAGGGCGTGCGCGCGATCGTGGTCGCGCTCCACCAGGGCACCCGCCAGAACCCGAGCTCCGCCGATCCGACGCCCACCGCGCCCGTGGTGCTCGACGGCGCCATCGGCGAGATCGTCCGCCGCCTCGACGACGAGGTGGACCTGGTGGTCTCCGGCCATGCCCACAGCTTCACCAACGCGCTGATGGAGAACGGCAACGGCACGCCGATCCTGGTGACCCAGGCGTTCTCGGCCAGCACCGCCTACGGCGACATCGATCTCGCCATCGACCCGCGCAGCCGGGACATCGTGCAGAAATCGGCGCGCATCCTCACCACCTGGGCGGACGAGGGTCCGGGGCTGAGCCCGGACCCCGAGGTCGCCGCCCTGGTTGCGGATGCCGCCAATACCGTGGCGCCCCTGGTAGACCGAGTGGTGGGAACCGCTGCCACCGCCATCACCCGTACCGAGAGCCCGGCCGGCGAATCGGCGCTGGGCAACCTGATCGCCGACGCCCAGCGCGCCGCCATGGACACCGAGATCGCGCTGATGAACCCCGGCGGCATCCGCGCCGACCTCGCCGCCGGCGAGGTCACCTGGGGCGCGCTGTTCACCGTGCAGCCGTTCGGCAACGACCTGGTGCGCATGACCCTGACCGGTGCGCAGATCGTCGCGCTGCTGAACCAGCAGTGGGAAGGACAACCGTTCGCGCGGATCCTGAAGCCCGCGGGGCTGACCTATGCCTGGAGAGAAAACGGCGCCGGCTTCGCCGACAACCGGGTCGACCCCGCCAGCATTCTGGTCAATGGCGCCCCGCTCGATCCGCTCGCCAGCTACAGCGTCACCGTCAACAGCTTCCTGGCCGGCGGCGGCGACAACTTCACCGTGCTCACCCAGGGCACCGACCGGGTCGTCGGGCCGACCGACCTCGATGCCCTGATCACCCACATCGAGAACCTGCCGCAGCCCTTCGGTGCCGGCATCGAAGGCCGCATCGCCGCCCTTCCCTGACCCCCGTCCAGCCGCCGCGCGCGGACACTCGATCGCGCGGCGGCCTTTTTTTCCCGGCGGTTGCTGCGGCTACAATCCCGCGATCGCCGGTCTGCGCCCCCATGCGCCATGCCGGATCCATGGAAGCCCGCCATGAGCCGCACCATTTCCATCACCGCGCCCGGCGCGGCCACCATCCTGCGTATCGAGGTCGCCGCCGGCACCCGGCTGGCGCCCGGCACCCTGATCGGCATGCTGGAGACCGCCGCCGGGGAGCTACCGGTGCATTCGGCGGTCGCCGGCGTGGTGGAACGCCTGCACGTCGCACCCGGCGATGCGGTGGCCGAGCGCGGCCCCATCTGCAGCATCCGCATCGGCGGCGAGCCTCGCACTGCACGCCCCGCGCGCCCACCGGCAACGCCGCAGCTGGCCACCAAGGAGCAATTGCAGGCGGAAGCGCGAGCGCGGCACGCCCAGTCTCTGGATGCCGGCCGGCCGCAGGCGGTGGCCCGACGCCGCGAGCGCGGCCTGCGCACCGCGCGCGAGAACCTCGCCGACCTGTGCGACCCGGGTTCCTTTCAGGAATACGGCCAGCTCGCCGTGGCCGCCCAGCGCAGCCGCCGCGACTTCGCCGACCTGGCGCTCAACACCGCCGCCGACGGCGTGCTCACCGGCACCGCCACCATCAACGCCGACCTGTTCCCCGCCGCGCAGGCACGCGCCCTGGTGATCGTCAACGATTACACGGTGCTGGCCGGCACCCAGGGCTACTTCCACCACCGCAAGCTCGACCGCGCCCTGCATCTCGCCGCCGAACTGGCGCTGCCGGTGGTGATGTACACCGAGGGCGGCGGCGGCCGCCCCGGCGACACCGATCAGGAAGTGGGCATGGAGGTCACCACCTTCGCCGCCTGGGCCGGGCTCGCTGGCCGGGTACCGCGCATCGCGGTCAACAGCGGTTTCTGCTTCGCCGGTAATGCCGCACTGTTCGGCTGTGCCGACATCACCGTGGCCACGCGCCAGTCGTGGATCGGCATGGCCGGCCCGGCGATGATCGAGGGCGGCGGCCTGGGCACGGTTGCGCCCACCGCCATCGGGCCGACCTCGGTACAGACCCGCACGGGAGTGATCGACGTGCTGGCCGAAGACGAACGCGATGCCACCCGGCTCGCGCGCCAATTGCTGAGCTATTTCCAGGGCCCGGTGGCCGCCTGGCGCTGCGCCGATCAGCGCCAGCTCTGGGAATTGATGCCGGATGACCGCCGCTTCAGCTACGAGGTGCGGCGCATCATCGCCACGCTCGCCGACACCGATTCCTTCGTCGAGATCCGCCCCGACTTCGGCCGCACCCTGGTCACCGGCCTGCTGCGCATCGAGGGCCGTCCGTTTGGCGTGCTGGCCAACGACTGCCGGGTACTGGGCGGCGCCATCGACACCGAGGGCTCGGCCAGTGCCGCGCGCTTTCTTAAACTGTGCGACGACTTCGGCCTGCCGGTGATCTCGCTGATCGACACGCCCGGCTTCATGGTCGGCCCGGATAGCGAGACCGAAGGCGCGGTGCGCATCATGTCCGACCTGTTCATCGCCGGGGCGCGGCTGCGCCCGCCGCTGATCGCCATCTTCCTGCGCAAGGGCTATGGCCTGGGCGCCATCGCCATGACCGGCGGCAGCTTCGCGCGGCCGCTCTACTCGGCTGCCTGGCCCACCGGCGAATTCGGTGCCATGGGCCTCGAAGGTGCAGTGCAGCTCGGCTTCAAGAAGGAACTCGAGGCCGCCGGCAGCGAATCCGAGCGCGATGCCCTGTTCGCCAAGCTGCTGACCGCCATGTACCAGCGCGGCAAAGCCACCGAAGCCGCGACGCACCTGGAAATCGACGCGGTGATCGATCCGAGGGACACCCGCAAGGTCATCCTCCGCGCCCTCGCCGCAGCACCGCCGGAGCCAGGCTGACCGGCCGCCGGTGTCGGATGGGCCGGCCTCGGCTCGGGCAAGCGCCCGCGGCGGCGGGTCAATAATCGCGCAGGCGAAATGCCGCGCGGGCGAGCCGCTGCGCCTCGTTGCACTCGAGCTGCTGGAGACTGTGGGCGATTTCGCGCAGCGTATCGGTGGGCGCCCGCTGCTCCAGTTCCCGATACACCGCGAGCAGGTGCTCGTCGACCGCGAGCGCGGCGGCGACCACCGCCTCGACGTCATTGAGATCCGCCGCCCGGACCTGCTCGACCAGTGGCGTTGCATCGAGCTCGGGGATGTGTTGCAGCCAGGTTTCGAGGATGCCGCGGGCGGCGTCCTGCTCGTAGTGCTGCAGCGCCGCGGCCAGGCGCCGCTCGTGGCGCGCCAGATAGTCCAGCATCAGCGTGGCGCGCTCGGAGGTGGCGAGCTGCTCCAGCTCGGCATACTGCCGCGACAGTGCGTCATGCAGCTGGCGAATGACCTCGATGATGTCCTTCACGGTCTCGAAACGCATGGGGGAATGCTCCTGTGGCGGATGGCTGCTGCGCGCCCGGTTCAACGCAGCGCCTTGGTGACGATTTCATCGCTGTCCCTGGACAGACCCGGCTGTGCGGCCACGGTTTCCAGCGCCGCGCGCATCTGCGCGGCCCGCGGTTGCGGATATTTCCGCCAGCGGGTGAGCGGCGTCAGCAGGCGCGCGGCGACCTGGGGATTGAGGCTGTCCAGCGCCAGCACCTGCGCCACCAGCCAGTCGTACCCGGCACCGTCGGGGCGATGGAAGTTGATCGCGTTGCCGGCGCTGAAGGCACCGATCAGGGCGCGCACCTTGTTGGGATTGCGCAGCTCGAACGCCGGATGCGTGAGCAGCGCCTGCACCCGCTCCAGCCCGCCCGGCAGGCTGCACCAGGCCTGCATCTGCAACCACTGGTTGACCACCAGGGGCTCATCGCGTCCTTGCTCGTAATAGCGCTGCAGGCCCTCGCGGGCGCGCGCCCGGGCGGCCGGCGCCGGGTTGTTGAGCAGCGATACCAGCGCTGCGTTGCGGTCGGTGAGATTGTCGGCAGTCTCGAACTGGCGCCAGGCCAGTTCGACGACTTCGGCGTCCTCCAGTTGCAGCAGATAGGCGAGCGCCAGATTGCGCAGGCTGCGGCGGGCGATCTGGTCGGCGTCGGCGCGATAGGGTTCCGCCACCCGATGGCGCTCGTAGGCGGCGAGCCAGTGCGGGCGCAGTGCGGCGGCGAGTTCGCGGCGGGCGCACTGGCGCGCCCCGTGGATCGCCTCCACTTCGATCACCTCGGCCAGCTCGCCGAGATAGCTTTCGCTGGGCAGGGTGAGGATGTGCGCCACCATGGCGGCATCCAGCTCGGGGTTCTCCAGCAGCTCGCGGTAGGCCTCGATGAGCGTCGGCGCCAGCGCCAGCGGCCGACCGGCGCCGTGCGCGGCGATGAGTTCCTGGAGGATGTCCACGGCGAGGCGATTGCCCGCCTCCCAGCGGTTGAAGCCGTCGCTGTCGCGGCGCAGCAGGTGCAGCAGATCCTCGCGCCGGTACGGGAAATCGAGCTTCACCGGCGCCGAAAAGCCGCGCAGCAGCGACGGGATCGGCGCCTCGGCGACGCCCTCGAACTCGAGCGTCTGGGTCGCCTCGCGCAATTCGAACACCAGCTCGGTGGCGCCGTCGGCGAGGCCGGGCACGTGCAGGGGCAGATCGCCCGCGGCACCGACCAGGCCCAGCCGGATCGGGATCAGGAAGGGCTCCTTGGCTGCGCACTCGGGCGTCGCCGGACAGCTTTGCGCAAATTCCAGCCGGTAGCGCTGCGCGGCGGCGTCATGGTGGCCGCTGACCTGCACCCGCGGCGTCCCGGCCTGGCGGTACCAGCGCATGAATTGCGCGAAGTCGCGGCCGCTGACCTCGGCCATGGCGGCGACGAAATCCTCGATGGTCACAGCCTTGCCGTCGTGGCGGTCGAAGTACAGATCACAGCCGCGGCGGAAAGTCTCGGGCCCGAGCAATGTGTGGATCATGCGCACCACCTCGGCGCCCTTCTCGTAGATGGTAACTGTGTAGAAATTGGAAATTTCCTGATAGGAGCCCGGCTGCACCGGATGCGCGGTGGGGCCCGCGTCCTCGGCGAATTGCGCGGTGCGCAGCAGGTTCACGGTCTCCACCCGCTTGATGGTGCGCGAGCCCATGTCGGCGGAGAACTCGCTGTCGCGAAACACCGTGAAACCTTCCTTGAGGCTCAGCTGGAACCAGTCGCGGCAGGTCACCCGGTTGCCCGACCAGTTGTGGAAGTACTCGTGGGCGACCACCGCCTCGACGCGCTGGAAGCCGAGGTCCGTGGTGGTCTCCGGACGCGCCAGCACACAGGAGGTATTGAAGATGTTGAGGCCCTTGTTCTCCATCGCGCCCATGTTGAAATCGTCCACCGCGACGATCATGAAGATATCGAGATCGTATTCGCGGCCGTAGACCCGCTCGTCCCAGGCCATGGCGCGCTTCAGCGAGTCCATGGCATGGTCGCACTTGTCCAGATCCTTGGGCTCGACGTGGATGCGCAGCGCCACGGAGCGCCCGCTCGCGGTGACGAAACGGTCCTCGATACAAGCGAGATCACCGGCCACCAGGGCGAACAGATAGGCCGGCTTGGGGAAGGGATCGTGCCAGGTCGCCCAATGGCGGCCGTCCGCGGCGCTGCCCTCGGCGACCGGGTTACCGTTCGACAGCAGCACCGGGTACCGGCCGGCATCGGCCTCGATGGTGGTGGTGAACTCAGACAGCACGTCGGGCCGGTCGAGGTAGAACGTGATCTTGCGAAAGCCCTCGGCCTCGCACTGGGTGCAATACATGGTGCGCGAGCGGTAGAGGCCTTCGAGCGCAGTGTTGTCCTCGGGATGGATCGCCACACGGGACGTCAGGGTGAACGCCGCGGGCACGCCGGGAATCACCAGGCCGCCCTCCTCCAGGAGGTATTGGCCGGGTGCCAGGGCGCGGCCGTCGAGGGCCAGTTCGAGCAGCTCCAGACCCTCGCCATGCAGGCGCAGCTCGGTGGCCGGGCGGGACTGGACGGGGTTGGCGCGCAGGTTCAGGGTGGCGCGCACCTCCGTGCGGCCGGGGCGCAGATCGAAATACAGGTCGGTGCGGTCGATGAGAAATTCCGGGGGGCGGTAATCGCCGAGCCGGGTGGTACGGGCCTGGGCATCGCGCAGCGCCATGATCGACTCCTCGCTGATTGACGGCGGCGCCCGGCGGCGCGGCCACGTGCACGGGATTGTCGACCAGCGCCGCGCGGCTGTCCACGCACCGCGCTTGCCGCAGCGCCGCCGGCCGCGGCCGCAACGGCGCTATCATGACCGCTCCCCGCCCGCACCCCGGAATCGCCCATGCCCGTCCTGCCAGCCGCGCCGGTCATCCACCAGCCCGAGCGCCAGCGCTTCCTGTGTTCCGTCGAAGGCCAGGACGCGGTGTTCGAATACCGCCTGCTGCCCGGCGGCCGGGTGGACTTCCATCACACCTATGTGCCGGAGTCCCTGCGCGGCCGTGGCCTCGCCGAGGCCCTGGTGCGCGCCGGCTTCGCCTGGGCGCGGACCGCGGGCCTGCACATTGAGGCGAGCTGCTGGTACGCGGCGCGCTGGCTCCGCGCCGAGCCTGGTGGCGCCCCGGGGCGATGACCGAGGCCTCGATCCGCATCGACCGGCTGCTGTCCAATCTGGGGTATTGCAGCCGCAGCGAAGCCGCAGCGGCCTGCCGCGCCGGCCGGGTGACCCTGCAGGGCGCTGCCCTGCGCGATGCCGCACAGCGCGTGGCGCTGGCTGCGGTGCGCGCCGACGCGCTGCACTTCGACGGCGCGGCGGTGGACCCGCCGGCACTCACCCTGATGCTGCACAAGCCGGTGGGCTACACCTGTTCGCACGACGAAGCCGGCCCGCTCATCTACGACCTGCTGCCGGAGCGCTGGCGGCGCCGCAAACCCGCGCTGTCGGCGGTGGGACGCCTCGACAAGGCCAGCTCGGGCCAGCTCCTGCTAACCGACGACGGCGCCCTGCTGCACCGCATCATTCATCCCCGCGCCCACGCGCCCAAGCACTACCGGGTGACCACCCGAGCGCCGCTGCGCGGCGACGAAGCGGAGCGCTTCGGCAGCGGGGATTTCCGCCTCGGCGGCGACCCCAAGCCGCTGCGGCCGGCGCGGTGGCGCGCAGAGACCGCGACCAGCGGCGTGATGGTGCTCAGCGAGGGCCGCTACCACCAGATCCGACGCATGTTCGCCGCGCTCGGCAACGAGGTCGTCGCCCTGCACCGCTTCCAGACCGGCGGGCTGGCGCTCGGAGAGCTCGCAGCGGGCCACTACCGGATCCTGGACAGCGCCGAAATCGACGGGATTTTCGCGCCGGACGGCGCCGCCGCCGCCGCGGTCGGCTGATTTTTTCCGCAATAGCCTGCCCGTATCATCCCCACTGTTTCGATCGCGGCATCCAGCCCATGCAGTCGAGCCCACCGGCAGCGCCCGCGCCGGCACGCGCCCTCTCCGGTCTGAGCGAGGCCGAGGCCGCCGCGCGACTGCGGCGCGACGGCGCCAACGACTTGCCGTCCCAGCGCCGGCGCGGCCTGGCGCCGATCGTGGCGGAAGTGATGCGCGAACCCATGTTCCTGATGCTGGTGGCCGCCGGGGCCCTCTATCTGCTGATGGGCGCGCCGGGCGACGCCCTGCTGCTGCTCGGCTTCGTGTTCGTGGTGATCGGTATCACCGTGGTCCAGGAGCGGCGCACCGAGCACGCGCTCGACGCGCTGCGCGACCTCTCCAGCCCGCGCGCGCTGGTGGTTCGCGACGGCGTGCACAAGCGCATCGCCGGGCGCGAGGTGGTGGTCGGCGACCTGGTGCTGCTGGCCGAAGGCGACCGCGTGCCCGCCGACGGGATCCTGCGGCAGTCCTCCCATCTGGCGGTGGACGAATCGCTGCTGACCGGCGAATCGGTACCGGTGCGCAAGCGGGCATCCCTGGCCGCGACGACGCTCGACCGGCCCGGCGGCGACGATCTGCCGTCGCTCTTCTCCGGCTCCCTGGTCACCGCCGGGCAGGGGCTGTGCGAGGTGCTGCGCACCGGCACCCGGACCGAGCTCGGCCGCATCGGCCGCGCGCTGGCGCAGATCGAGCCCGAGACCACGCCGCTGCAGACCGAGACCGGCGCCATCGTGCGCACGCTGGCCCGCGTCGGCCTCGGCGCCTGTGCGCTGGTCATCGTGCTCTATGCGCTGACCCGGGGCGCCGATGTCCTGGCCTGGAAGCAGGGCGCGCTGGCCGGCATCGCCATGGCGATGGCGTTACTGCCCGAGGAGTTTCCGGTGGTGCTCACCGTGTTTCTGGCGCTCGGCGCCTGGCGCATCGCGCAGCGCCGGGTGCTGACCCGGCGCATGGCCGCGATCGAGACCCTGGGCGCGGCCACCGTTCTGTGTGTGGACAAGACCGGCACCCTGACCGAAAACCGCATGACCCTGGCGCGCCTGGCGGCGAACGGCGAAAGCCTCGACTGCACCGCATCCGGGGCGGCGCTGACGCCGCCGTTTCGGGCCGTGCTGGAGGCCGCATTGGGGGCCAGCCGTGCCGAGCCCTTCGACCCGATGGAGCGCGCGCTGCACGCCGCCGCCGCGCAATGGGACATGGCACCGCGAAGCGGCCGCCTGGTCCGGGAGTATCCGCTGTCGGCGGCGCTGCTGGCGGTGACCCAGATCTGGGAAGATCCGCAAACCGGCGTCTGGCGTGCCGCCGCGAAGGGCGCGCCGGAGGCGATTGCGCAGCTGTGCCGCCTCACGATCGCAGAGCGTGCGGCACTGACCGCTCGGGTGGGCGCGCTGGCCGCCACCGGCCTGCGCGTGCTCGGCGTCGCCGCCGGCGACCTGCCCGCCGGCGAACTGCCGGCAACCCAGCCCGAACTGCAGCTGCGCCTGCTGGGGCTGATCGCTTTCACCGATCCCCTGCGCGCCGAGGTACCGGCGGCGGTGGCCGAGTGCCGCAGCGCCGGCATCCGCGTGGTGATGATCACCGGCGACTACCCGGCCACCGCCCGGGACATCGCCCGCCAGGCCGGATTCGGCGACGCCCCCGCGGTGCTCACCGGGGCCGAGCTCGATACCCTCACCGATTCCGAACTCGCCGCACGCATCGGCGCGATACAGGTGTTCGCGCGGGTGGTGCCGGAACAGAAGCTGCGCCTGGTCAACGCCCTCAAGGCCAACGGCGAAGTGGTGGCGATGACCGGCGACGGCGTCAACGACGCCCCGGCACTGAAGGCCGCGCACATCGGCATCGCCATGGGCAAGCGCGGCACCGACGTGGCCCGCGAAGCCGCCGATCTGGTGCTGCTCGACGATGCCTTTGCCTCGATCGTCAACGCGGTGCGCCTCGGCCGGCGCATCTACGACAACATCCGCAAGGCGATGGTGTTCATCCTCGCGGTGCACGTGCCCATCGCCGGGCTGTCGATGATCCCGGTGTTCTTTCCGTCCTGGCCGTTGCTGCTGTTGCCGATCCACATCGTGTTTCTGGAGCTGATCATCGATCCGGCCTGTTCGCTGATCTTCGAGGCCGAGCGCGCCGAGGCCGACATCATGGAGCGCCCGCCGCGGCGCCGCGATCAGCGGCTGTTTGCGCAGCCGGCAATCGCAGTGGCACTGCTGCAAGGCGCGAGCGCACTCGCGGTGTGCCTGGCGATCTTCGTGTTCCGGCGCCCCGATCACGGCGCCGAGGCGGCGCGGGCGCTGACCTTCGCGGCCCTGGTGGTGGCGCTGCTGGCGATCATCCTGATCAACCGCTCCTGGTCGCGCTCGGCGTTGGCGATGCTCGGCGAGCGCAACCCGGCGCTGTGGTGGGTGGTATCGGGCGCACTGGCCGTGTTGGCGGTGGCGTTTTTCGTCGCCCCGGTGCGGGCGCTGTTTTCCTTTGCGCCGCTGCACCTGCCGGACATCGGCTGGAGCCTGCTCGCCGGGCTGGTCTGTCTGGGCTGGTTCGAACTGCTCAAGCGCACGCCCTGGTGGCGCGCGCTGCAGGGCCGGCGCCAGAGACCCGGCTAGCCGCGCGCCTGCTGCCGCGGCCCTTGCGCTGCTGGTGCCCGAGGCCGGGATCGAACCGGCACGACCTCGCGGTCGAGGGATTTTCGTACCACTTCGGCTTTCGCCGCCGCCGTCGCACCGGCGTTCGTGGTCTGGAGCACGCCTTCACCCTGGCTCGCGAGCTGCAACATCGTGCCCGCGAACGGTAGGTGCCCGCCGTCTGCTCTCTACACCTTCCCGCCGGAACGCGGGCTTGGCTCGGCGTTGGCTCGGGACGAGCCCAGGGCGTTCGCCGACTTTGACGGGTGCCACCCGCGGGGTTTCCCCGACGGGGCTCAAATTGCTTCAAGTCCCTTGTGTCTACCTGTTCCACCACTCGGGCGTGGCGCCGCCAGGCAGGCGCATGCGGCGCCGACACCATACCGCCAAAGACGGCCCGTACGCCACCCATGTGCGGCGAGATCGTCGGTCGAGGAAACTGGAGGTAGCGGAAGGGTAAATGGAGGCTGGAGTCGGAATCGAACCGGCGTACGCGGAGTTGCAGTCCGCTGCATGACCACTCTGCCATCCAGCCCGGATGGGGCGCGCATTGTAACCGAGGCCCACGGGCGATAACAGGCGAAGCGCTGGGCTACAATCCCGGCACCGCCCCTGCCCGGTAGCCCGCTGCACTTGGAAGCGCCCGCGCCCACCCAACCCCGCAATCCCTGGTTGCGCTGCGGCATCGCACTGGGCATCGCCGCCGCACTGCTGGCCCGGATCACGGACTGGCAGCAGCCGTCGCCCCTGGTGCTCGGCGCCGTCGCCCTGCTCCTGGGCTATGCCCTCGGCAGCGAACGCCTGTTGCGCAGGAGCGGCGAAGACCGCTCCGACCCGGTGGCCGTGGCCGATGCCCTGCTGCTCGGGCTGGTGGTCGGCGCGCTGGGGTTTCCGCCGCTGTTGTTGCTGCCGGTGCTGGCCTTGATCCAGTGCCACCTGATGCTGCGCGGCGGCGGCCGGCGCTGGCTGCACGACAATCTCGCCTTCGCTGCCGGCGCGGCGCTGCCCGCGCTGCTGGACCCGGGCTGGCAGCTGGACTTCGGCGCGCCGCTACACCTGGTGCCGGCGGCGATTTTCTGTCTGGTGTTCGTGCTCCACAGCGAAACCATGCGACGCCAGAACAAGGCCCTGCGCGCGCGGCTGGCGGAGCAGGAGCAAGCGCAGATCGACCTCAAGCTGCGCAACTACCAGCTCGCCAAGTACGTCTCGCCCAATCTGCGCGAGGCCATCGAATCCGGCCGCAGCGCCCGGCTGTCGTCGCAGCGCAAGCGGCTGGTGGTGTTCTTCTCGGACATCGTCGGCTTCAGCGCCATCGCCGACGAAATGGACGAATCCTCGCTGACCCAGATCATCAACCACTACCTCACCGAGATGTCGAAGATCGCCCTCGAGTACGGCGGCACCATCGACCAGTTCATCGGCGATGCGGGGATGGTGTTTTTCGGCGACCCGCGCACCCGGGGCCCCAAGGAAGACTGTCTGGCCTGCGTGTCGATGGCGCTGGCGATGCGCCAGCGCGTGGTCGAGCTGCAGGACCAGTGGCGCAAGCTGGGGCTCACCCGGCCGCTGGAGATTCGCATGGGGATCAGCACCGGCTTTTGCACGGTGGGCAATTTCGGCACCGAGAGCCGCCTGCATTACACCCTGCTGGGTTCGGAGGTGAACCTCGCCAGCCGCCTGGAGACCTCGGCCCGGCCCGGCGAGATCCTGGTCTCCCATGCCACCTGGCTGTTCATCCAGGACCAGATCCTGTGCCGGGATCAGGGCGAACTCGAGGTCAAGGGTTTCAAGCACCCGATCAAGGTGTACTCGGTGGTCGACCACCGCAAGCATCTGGGCGCTCATCACCCCTGCGTCGATTACCGCACCGAGGGGTTTGCCCTGTTCATGGATCTCGACAAAATCCCCAACTAC
>JADLCO010000182.1 GCA_020847115.1 Pseudomonadales bacterium
ACTTCGACAACGTGGTCGCGGCCATGAATCTGATGATGGACGACAATGCCCACGGGCTGTCCAAGCGCCGCGTCACGCTGAGTACCGCGGGCGTAGTGCCCATGCTGGAGCGTTTGGGCGAGGTGTCGGACGTCTCCCTGGCGATCTCGCTGCACGCGCCCAACGATGCGCTGCGCAACGAACTGGTGCCCCTCAACCGGAAGTATCCCATCGCCGAATTGCAGGCGGCGGCGCGCGGCTACCTGCGCAAGCTGCCCGATACGCGGCGCCGCATCACCATCGAATACACCCTGATCGATGGCATCAACGATGCTCCCGCGCAGGCCCGCGAACTGGGCCAGCTGCTGCGCGACACGCCGTGCAAGATCAATCTGATCCCGTTCAATCCCTTTCCGGGCAGCGGCTACCGCCCGGTGCGCGAGGCGACGGTGGCGCGCTTCCGGGATATCCTCGCCGCCCAGGGGTACACCGTCACCGTGCGTACCACCCGCGGCGACGACATCGCCGCAGCCTGCGGGCAGCTGGCCGGTGCGGTCAACGATCGCACCCGGCGCAGCCAGCGCCAGCGCCAGGTCCGCCATAATGATGAAAAAGAGCAGATCGTGAGGGTGATCGGTGCTTAGTCATCGCGTCAGAAGGGGAGTGCTGTTGGCCGTGGTCGCCGCCGTGGCGGTGGGCTGTAGCACCACGACCACGACCACCAGCTCCACGCTGACTACCAGCAGCCCCGACAAAAAGAGCGCGAACGAGCGGCGCCAGGAAGCGCTGGCCAACTACGTCCAGGTCGCCCTGGGTTACATCGGTCAGGGCAATCGCGACCAGGCGCGTCTGAATCTGTTGCGTGCCCTGGAGATCGACGGCAACTCCCCCGCTGCCCACAATGGCATGGCGCTGTTGTATCAGCTGGAAAAGGACCCGCAGCACGCCGAGGAGCATTTCCGCAAGGCGCTGCGCTACGACGGTGGGTTCACCCAGGCGCGCAACAACTTCGGCGTGTTCCTGGCCACGCAGAAACGCTACCAGGAAGCCTTTGATCAGTTCGAAATCGCCGCGCGCGATGTCAACTACAACCTGCGTCCCCAGGTATTTGTGAGTCTGGGCGTGATGGCCAAAAAATTGGCGCGGCCCGAGGTGGCACGCGATGCCTGGGAACGCGCGATTGCGCTCGACCCGGCGCTGCCGGGGCCTTATCTGGAGCTCGCGGAATACCATTTCGAGCGCAATGACTTCCCGATGGCGAAGCGGTTCCTGAATGCCCATGGCCGGCTGGCCAGGCCCAGTGCCCGCAGTCTGTGGCTGGAGGTTCGGGTCGAGGATGCGTTCGGCAATGGCGATGGCGTGGCGAGCAAGGGCCTGGCGCTGCGCAAGCTGTTTCCCTATGCCGAAGAGACCGTGGAATACCGGCAGTGGAGCGAGCGCCGTGACGCTGCCCGTTGAGCGCGCCGCGTCGAGGTGATGGCGATGCGAACCGCTAACCGGATTCGGCGTCGGCACTCCCGACGGATCATGGTCGGCCCCGTTGCGGTGGGCGGCGACGCGCCCATCTCGGTGCAGAGCATGACCAATACCGAGACCACCGACGTGGCGGCCACGGTGGCGCAAGTCCGCGCCATTGCGGATGCCGGCGCCGACATCGTCCGGGTCTCGGTGCCTTCGCTGGACGCCGCCGAAGCCTTCGGCGCCATCCGCCGCGAAGTGGCGGTGCCGCTGGTCGCCGACATCCACTTCGACTACCGCATCGCGCTGCGGGTGCTGGATTTGGGCGTCGACTGCCTGCGCATCAACCCGGGCAACATCGGCCGCGAGGAGCGGGTGCGTGCGGTGGTGGCGAAGGCGCGTGATCTGCGCGTGCCCATTCGCATCGGCGTCAACGCCGGCTCACTCGAAAAGGAACTCCAGGTGAAGTACGGCGAGCCGACCGCGGAGGCCCTGGTGGAATCGGCGCTGCGCCACATCGACATCCTCGATCGGCTGGATTTCCACGAATACAAGGTCAGCCTCAAGGCCTCCGAGGTGTTCATGGCGATGGCGGCCTACCGCGGGATCGCCGGGCAGGTCGACTGCCCGCTGCACCTGGGCATCACCGAGGCCGGCGGCTTCCGCTCCGGCACGGTCAAGTCCGCGGTGGGCTTGGGCGCGCTGCTGCTCGACGGCATCGGCGACACCTTGCGCATTTCGCTGGCCGCCGATCCGGTGGAGGAAGTGCGGGTCGGCTGGGATCTGCTCAAATGCCTGGGCCTGCGCTCCCGCGGCGTCAATCTGATCGCCTGCCCGAGCTGCTCGCGGCAGAACTTCGACGTCATCGCCACGGTGAACGCCCTCGAGGAGCGTCTCGCCGACATCACCGAGCCCCTGGACGTCGCGGTGATCGGCTGCATCGTCAACGGGCCGGGCGAGGCTCGGGTGGCCGATCTGGGGCTGACCGGTGGCACCCCCAGGCACCTGCTCTACCGCCACGGCAAGGTCGAGCAAAAGCTCGACAAGGCGGAACTCGTCGATCAGCTCGAACGGCACATTCGCGCTACAATCCGCGCGCGCGCCGAGCGGGACGCTTCGATCATCGCCCGCGGCTGACTTCAGGTACCGCCCCGTGATCCCGATCCAGTCCCTGCGGGGAATGAACGACATATTGCCCGACGCCACCCCCGACTGGCGGTTTCTCGAAACCGCGCTCGCCGAGCTGCTGGCGGAGTACGGTTACCGGGAGATCCGCCTGCCGCTGCTGGAGAGCACCGAACTATTCCGGCGCTCCATCGGCGAGGTCACCGACATCGTCGAGAAGGAGATGTACACCTTCACCGACCGCAACGGCGACAGCGTCACCCTGCGCCCCGAGGGCACCGCGGGCTGCGTGCGCGCCGCGCAACAGCACGGCCTGCTGCGCGACGCCGTGCAGCGGCTCTGGTACCGCGGGCCCATGTTTCGCCATGAGCGGCCGCAGAAGGGCCGGCTGCGCCAGTTCCACCAGTTCGGTGCCGAGGTATTCGGGCTGCCGGGCCCGGACATCGACGCCGAAATGCTCGCCATGACCGACCGCCTGTGGTGCCGGCTCGGGTTGCGCGACTGCCTGGAGCTGGAGCTCAACTCCTTGGGGTCCAGCGCCGCGCGGGCGGCGTATCGGGATGCGCTGGTGGGCTATCTGTCCCGCTATCGCGACGAGCTCGATGCCGACAGCCAGCGCCGTCTCGGCACCAACCCGCTGCGCATCCTCGACAGCAAGGTGGCGCGCACCCGCGAACTGCTCGCCGATGCGCCCGCACTCCACGACTATTTCGACGCCGAATCGAACGAGCATTTCGCCCAGCTGCGGGCGCGCCTCGATGCCGCCGGCGTCCGCTACCGGATCAATCCCCGCTTGGTGCGCGGCCTCGATTACTACGGCAAGACGGTATTCGAATGGACCAGCGACCGGCTTGGTGCCCAGGCCACCGCCTGCGCCGGCGGGCGCTACGACGGCCTGGTGGAGCAGCTCGGCGGCAACCCGACGCCCGCGATCGGTTTCGGCATCGGCCTGGAGCGACTGCTGCTTCTGCTCGAGGCTACGGCGGCGGCGCCGGCGCTGGATCGGGGGCTGCCGGACGCCTACCTGGTGGTCGCCGAGGGCGTCGCCGGACTGCCGGTCGCGGAGCGCCTGCGCGATGCGGTCCCCGGCCTGCGCCTGCTGCACCACTGCGGCGGTGGCAGCCTCAAGAGCCAGCTCAAGCGCGCCGATCGCAGCGGTGCCGCGCTGGCGCTGATCCTGGGCGAGGAAGAAGCTGCGTCCGGAACTCTCACCCTCAAACATCTGCGCGAAGAGCGCCCCCAAGAGCGCCTGCCGCTGGACCGCATTGCGGCCCTGCTGGCCGGCGCGACCGCGACGAAGCGGCGAGCTGCCGCCGGCGCCCCCCAGATAGCGACCGACCACAGGATGCCCCATGGCTGATCACATCGCCGATGCCGAACAACTGGAAGCGCTGAAGCGCTGGTGGAAGCAGTATGGCGCCGGTTTGGCGCTGGCACTGGTGCTCGGAATTGGCGGTTGGTTCGGCTGGCAGCAATGGCAGAGTGCGCGCGAGAGCAGGGCGCAGGCCGCCTCCCTGGTCTACGAGGAGATGATGTCGGCGATCGGCACCAGTGCGGTGGAGGAGCTCTCCGGCGAACCGCTGAAAGCGGTGGCGGCGGCCGCCGAAAAACTGCGCGCGGACTATGCCGGGACCAACTACGAACGGCTGGCGCGGCTCATGCTGGCGCGGCTCGCGCTGGCCCGCGACGACCTCGACGCCGCCGCCGCCGAGCTGCGCGCGGTGATCGATGACGACGGCGACGCCGAACTCGCCCTGGTAGCGCGGCTGCGGCTGGTGCGCGTGCTCGCCGCCCAGCAGCGCTACGACGATGCGCTGCGCCTCGCCGAAGGCGAGTTTCCGCAGGCGGTCGCGGCCGAGTTCGCCGAGGCGCGCGGCGACATCCATGCCCTGCGCGGCGATCGCGAGGCCGCGCGCAGCGCGTATCAAACGGCGCTCGATGCCAGTGCGGTGCAGGGCAATTCGCTGCTGACCTCGCTGTTGCGCATCAAGCTGGATCAACAGCAGCCGGCAGCCGCCAAGGCCGGGGACGCGTCATGAAGCGCTTGGTATCGACTGTGGCCGTCGCGCTGCTGCTGTCCGGTTGCGGCAGCCTCAAATTCTGGGGCGACGACGAGGCAGCCAAGTCCGATGCCGGGTCGGTCGCGGCGGATGCGGGCGAAGCCGACGGAGCCGCGGACGATGGTAAAAAGAAAAGCAAGAAGGAGGACGAGGACGAAGTTCCGGATCTGCCGGACCTCGAGGCCACGGTAACGCTGAAGCGGGAGTGGAGCATCGGCCTGGGCGGCGAGCAGGAACCCTTCGACGCCACGCTGCGGCCGGCGGTGGCCGACGGGACGGTCTATGCGGCCGGCCGCAAGGGTCGGGTGGTCGCCGTCGATGCTGCCGAGGGTGACCGCCGCTGGCGCAGCGATCTCGATGCCCCGCTCACTGGCGGCGTCGGCGCCGGCGCCGGCCTGGTGCTGGTGGGTACGGTGACCGGGGATCTGATCGCGCTGCACGCGGAGACCGGCGAGGAGGCTTGGCGGGCGCGGCTGTCCAGCGAGATCCTGGCGCCGGCCGCGGCCAGCGGCGACCTGGTGGTGGTACAGACCCAGGATGCCAAGGTCTATGGGCTGGCGGCCAGCGATGGCAGCCAGCGCTGGTCATTCGCGAGCGATCTGCCGGTGCTGACGCTGCGCGGCACCGCGACCCCTCTGATCAGCGACAACCTGGTGCTGGTGGGGTTCGCCAACGGCAAACTGGCGGCACTGGACGCCACCAGTGGCGTGCCGCGCTGGGAGGCCCGGGTCGCCATGCCCAGCGGGCGCACCGAGCTGGAGCGAATGGTCGATCTCAGCAGCCCCGTGCTCGGTGGCGATATCGTCTATGCGGTCGCCTATCAGGGCCGGGTCGGGGCCTACACCAAGGGCAGTGGGCGCGAGTTGTGGACGCGCGATGCCTCGAGCCACCAGCCGCCGGCCCAGGCGCTCAACCAGCTCTACCTGGTGGATACCGAGGATCGCGTGGTGGCGCTGCGTGCCACCGGGGGCCAGGAGCTATGGGTCAATACTGACTTGCGCAAGCGCAATCTGACCGCGCCGCTGGCGCTTGGCGGGGTGGTGGCTGTGGCCGACGGCGAGGGCTATGTGCACCTGCTGTCGGCCGTCGACGGCAAGCTGGTGGGGCGCAAGAAGGTGGATGGCGATGGCATCAGTGTGCCCATGGCCAGCGACGGTGAGCGCCTGTTCGTGCAGGACAACAGCACCGACCTCACCGCCTACCGCGTGCACGGCGCGCCCCAGGGCGAGTAGCATGGGCGACAGCCGTTCCGTGTTCCGAGTGCGACGGTGATGTTGCCGGTAGTGGCCCTGGTGGGCCGCCCCAACGTGGGCAAGTCCACCCTGTTCAATCGCCTCACCCAGTCGCGGGATGCCCTGGTCGCCGATTTTTCCGGCCTGACCCGCGACCGCCGCTACGGCGAGGCGCGCTTCGAGGAGCGCCGCTTCCTGGTCATCGATACCGGCGGCATCACCGGGCAGGAAACCGGCATCGACGCAGCCATGGCAGCGCAGTCCTTTCGTGCCATCGATGAAGCGGATGCCATTTTTTTCCTGGTGGACTGCCACGACGGCCTGACCGCGGTGGACGAGGAAATCGCCGCCCGGCTGCGCCAGGGCAGGGTGCCCGTGTACTTGGTGGCCAACAAGGTCGACGGCACCAATCCCGATCTGGTGCTGGGCGATTTTCACCGCCTGGGCTTTTCCCGCGTGTTTCCCGTCACCGCCACCGGCGGCCGCGGCATTCGTACCCTGCTGGGTGCCCTGGTGGCCGAATTGCCCCCGCCCGAGCCGCTCCCGGAGGCCTTGCCGGAGGGGGCGGGCGATAGCATCCGGGTCGCGGTGGTGGGCCGGCCCAACGTCGGCAAGTCCACGCTGGTGAACCGGCTGCTGGGCGAGGAGCGGGTGGTGGTCTACGACCAGCCCGGCACCACGCGCGACAGCATCTACATCGATTACGTCCGCGACGGCGTGCGCTATACCCTGATCGACACCGCCGGCGTGCGCCGGCGCAAGAGCGTCGAACTGGCGGTGGAAAAGTTTTCCATCGTCAAGACGCTGCAGGCGATCGACGACGCCCAGGTCACCATCCTGCTGGTCGATGCCAGCGAAGGCTTGGTGGATCAGGACCTGCACCTGCTCGGCTATTGCCTGGAGGCCGGCCGGGCACTGGTGCTTGCGGTCAACAAGTGGGACGGGCTGGCCCCGGAGCGGCGCGACTGGCTGCGCCGCGAACTCGAGCGCCGCCTGCGCTTTGCCGATTTCGTCGACGTCCATTTCATTTCCGCACTGCACGGCAGCGGGGTCGGCGGCCTGTATCCGTCGCTGCAGCGCGCCCATCGCGCGGCCACCGATCAGTACGGCACCGCCCGGCTGACGCGGATTCTCCACGACGCGGTCGCCACCCATCCGCCGCCCATGGTGCGCGGGCGGCGCATCAAGCCCCGCTTTGCGCACCTGGGCGGGCGCAATCCGCCCCTGGTGGTGATCCACGGCACCCAGGTGGAGCAACTGCCCAACCAGTACCTGCGCTATCTGGAAAAAGCCTTTCGGCGCGGGCTGGACCTGCACGGCACTCCCGTGCGCATCGAGTTGAAATCCCCGGTCAATCCCTATGCCGGGCGCAAGAACGAACTCACCCCGCGCCAGATCGCCCGCAAGCGCCGCGCCATGGCCCACTACAAGAGCCAGCGCTGAGACGAGCCCGGCCGATGGTGGCCGAACTGGTTCCGCAGCGGCCCAACCCAAGCACCGCAGCCATGGCACGGCGCGGCCCGGGGGGCGATGCTTGTCATGGTTTTGAGACGATCCGGGCATAAGCTTTCAAATTTTCGAACCGCGGTAATCCATGTCGAGGCTAGGACATCATGCGCGCCCGGGTGCGGTGCGGATCGCCCACGCCCGGGTGCCCGGCCGCGTGCGGTTGCTGTTGCCGAGTCTGCGCGGCGCCCCCCAACTCGCCCGGCGGCTGGAGGGCGAACTGTGCGGCCGGGACGGGATCCGCAGCGCCGCCGCCAATCCCCTGACCGGCGGTCTGCTGATCCACCACGACGGCGCCTGGTGCCCCGAGCGCCTGGTGGCAGCGGTGAGTGCCAGTCTGGGCGTGCCCCGGGTTCGGCCGGTGCCGTCGCCGGTGGTTGTCGCCGCGCCGCGCGCACCGGCCCGGGCTGCGGCACTGCCCGGCCGGGACGACGGCTGGCACGCCCTGTCCGCGGCCGAGACGCTGGCCCGCCTGGACGCCACGGCGCAGGGTCTGGCCGGCACCGCCGCCGCGCAGCGTCTGGCCGAATATGGCGCCAACGCGCTGCCGGTGCCGCCGCGGCGGTCCGATTTGAGCATCCTGCTCGGCCAGTTCACCGGCCTGCCCATCCTGCTGCTGGGCGCCTCGGCGGGCCTGTCGCTGGCCACCGGCGGCGTCGCCGACGCGCTCGCCATCGCCGCGGTGCTGCTGCTCAACGGCGGCATCGGCTTTGTCACCGAGCGCCAGGCTGAGCGCACCATCAGCGGCCTCGACGCCGCCGTGCCGGAGCGCGCCCGGGCACGGCGCGACGGCGCTTGGCGCGACCTGCCGGCCGATGCCCTGGTGCCGGGCGACGTGGTGTGGCTGCGCGCCGGCCATCGGGTGCCCGCCGACGGCCGCCTGCTGGCGGCCGCCGAGCTCACCGTCGACGAATCGGCGCTGACCGGCGAGAGCCAGCCGGTGGCGAAGGATGCCGCCGCGCTGCTGGTGCCCGAAATGCCGCTCGCCGAGCGCATCAACCGCGTCTACAAGGGCAGCGCGGTGACCGGGGGCGATGGCCTGGCGGTGGTGGTCGCCACCGGCGCCGGCACCGAGATCGGCACCATCCAGGCGCTGGCCGGGGCGGCCAGCGCGCCGCAGACGCCCTTGCAGCAGCAGCTCGAACGGCTGGGCCGGCAATTGGTGATGGCATCGGGGGCGGCCTGCGTGGCGCTGTTCGCGCTCGGCCTGCTGCGCGGCCAGAGCGCGCTGGTGTTGTTGCGCTCGGTCATCTCGCTGGCGGTGGCGGCGATTCCGGAGGGTCTGCCGATGGTGGCCACCACCACGCTGGCGCTCGGCGTGCGCGATCTGAAACGGCGCCACATCAGCGTGCGCCACCTGGGCGCGGTGGAAACCCTGGGTGCGGTGCAGACCTTCTGCATGGACAAGACCGGTACCCTGACCCTGAATCGCATGACCGCGGTGGCGCTGCAGGTGGACGGCGCGCGCTGGCCGGCGCGGGCGGTGCGCGAGCACGCCGCGGTCTGGCCCCCGCTGCTCGAAGCCCTGGTGCTGTGCAGCGAGGTGGAAGTGGACGGCGACGGGCCCGATGCCGCGTTGCAGGGCAGCGCGACCGAAACCGCGCTGCTGCGCCTGGCACAGGAGGGCGGCGTGGCGGTCACGGCGCTGCGCGAGGCCTGGCCGCGGCAGGCGCTGATCGCTCGCGCCGAGCAGCGGCCGTGGCTGACCACCCTGCACGGCGCCGCCGACGGGCGCACGCGAGTGGCGGTCAAGGGCAGTCCGCTCAGGGTGCTGGAGCTGTGTGACCGCTGGCGGCGCGCCGACGGCAGCATCGAGCTGCTCGACGATGCCGCCCGCGAGCAGGTGGCGGCCGCCAACGAGGCGCTGGCCGGCGACGCGCTGCGCGTGCTGGCGGTGGCCGAAGGCGACACCGAGGCGCAGCTGGCCGGCAATGGCCTCATCTGGCTGGGGTTGGTCGGCCTGGCCGACCCGCTGCGGCCGGGTATGCGTGAATTGATCGCACAGTTCCATGGGGCCGGCATCGCCACGGCGATGATCACCGGCGACCAGAGCGCCACCGCGTTCGCCATCGCGCGGGAGCTTGATCTGGCCGCCGGTGGCGAGGTGCAGATTCTCGATTCCGCCGCCCTCACCGCCATGGAGCCCGAGCTGCTGGCGGCCCTCGCGCCGCGCACCCAGGTATTCGCGCGCGTCAGCCCAGCCCACAAGCTGGCCATCGTGCAGGCGCTGCAGCGCTGCGGGCGGGTGGTGGCGATGACCGGCGACGGCGTCAACGACAGCCCGGCCATGAAAGCGGCGCAGATCGGCATCGCCATGGGCGATGGCGGTTCGCCGGTGGCGCGCTCGGTGGCCGACGTGGTGATCGAGGACGACGAGCTGCGCACTCTGATCGAAGCGATCCGCGGCGGGCGCAGCATCTACGCCAACATCCGCAAGGCCCTGCACTACCTACTGGCCACCAACCTCAGCGAAATCGAGATCACGCTGGCGGCGGTGGCGCTGGGATTGCCGGCGCCGCTGAGTTCCCTGCAGCTGCTGTGGCTGAATCTGGCCTCGGACATCCTGCCGGCGCTCGGACTCGCGCTCGAGGCGCCGGAGCCGGATGTCATGCGCCGCCCGCCGCGCGATCCCGCTGAACCCATCCTGACTGGCGCCGACTACCGGCGCCTGCTGCGTGAGTCGCTGGCGATCACCGGCGGCGCGCTCGGCGTGTATCTGTGGGCGCTGCGCCGCGCGCCGGGCGGCGCCCAGAGCCTCACCTTCATGACCCTGACGCTGGCGCAGCTGCTGCACGCGCTGGTGTGCCGCTCGGATCGGCGCCTCGCGGCGGCGCACCTGCCGCCCAATCCGGCACTGCGGCGCATGCTGGCGGGCTCGCTCGCCGTGCAGCTGGCGCTGCCTTATCTGCCCGGCCTGCGCGGCCTGCTCGGGCTGACGGCGCCGCGGCCGCTCGACTGGGCGGTCATCGCCGCCGGAGCCGGGCTGCCCATGCTGCTGAACGAATTTTTCAAGCCGGTTGTCGCCGCGTCGCAGCCGGCGACACCCGCCACCGGAGGCGTCCATGGCCCGTGATTTCGTGTTCGTTTCGGAATCGGTCACCGAAGGCCACCCGGACAAGCTGTGCGACCAGATCAGCGACGCCATCGTCGACCGCCTGCTGGCGGCCGATCCGCTGGCTCGCGTCAGCGCCGAGTGCGCGGTGGCACGCGGGGTGGTGTTCCTGGCGGTGCGCTACGCCGCCGCCGCGAAGCTCGATCTGCCGGAACTGGTGCGGCGCGTGATCGCCGAGGTCGGTTACGACAACGGCGACTTCAACGCCGCCGATTGCAGCGTGATGACCTCCATTACCGAGCTGGCGCCCACCGAGCGCTACGCGGTCGATGAGCGGCAGTTGGCCGATGCCCAGCTGGACGCACTGGCAGCGCACGAACAGGTGACCGTGTTCGGCTATGCCTGCCGGGACACGGCGGTGCTGATGCCGATGCCGCTGTACTTGGCGCATCGGCTGGCGCGGCGCCTGGCGCTGCTGCGCCTGGGCCGGCAGTTGCCGTGGCTGTCGCCGGACGGCAAGACGCAGGTGGCGGTGCACTACCGCGATGGCCGACCGCAGGGCATCCACAGCATCACCCTGCAGGCCGGCTGCCTGCCGACGGCACCGCCGGCCGCGGGGGTGCGCGACATCCTCTACCGCGAAGCGGTGCGGCCGGTGTTGGCGCAGGAAGGGCTCGCGCTCGAAGGGGAGGGGTTGCTGTTCGTCAATCCCGAAGCGGGGCTGGCACCCGGCGGGCCGGCGGTGCACGCCGGGCTCACCGGGCGCAAGGGCGCCATCGACACCTACGGCGAGTTCGCCCGCCACGGCGGGGGCGCGCTCAGCGGCAAGGACCCCGGGCGCATCGACCGCAGCGGCGCCTACGCCGCCCGCCATGCCGCCAAGACGCTGGTGGCGGCGGGGCTGGCCGAACGCTGCGAGGTGATGCTGAGCTACTCGATCGGGCTCGCCCGCCCGGTCAGCGTGCAGGTGGAGAGCTTCGGTACCGGTGTGGTGTCCGATGATGCCCTGGGTCAGGCCCTGATCGACACCCTGGACCTGCGCGTCGGCGGCATCGTGCGGCGCTTCAACCTGCGCCATCTGTCGGCGCATCGCGGCGGCTTTTACCAGCGGCTGGCGGCCTATGGCCATGTTGGGCGCACCGATCTGGGTCTGCCCTGGGAGCAGGCCCAGGATGCCGCTGCACTGCGCCGCGCGGCGGGCGCCTAGCCAGGGCCGCCGTCGCGGCCAGGGTCCACCGGGGTTCGCCTACAAGAGCGCGGCCACCAGCGCCAGGGCGGAGCGTTCGATGAGCTTTTCCACCAGGCTGGTGGCAACGGTCTGGCCGACCCGCTGCAGCAGGGCGCCGTCCGGTTCGGCACCCCGCGCCATCGGCTGCCAGTTCACGGTGACAGCAGGGGCAGCCCCGGCGGCCGGCACGGATTCGCGCAGGCGCTCCACCAGCCGCTGCGGGTCGCAGTGCTCCGGCGCATAGTGCACCACTACGCTGCCGGTGCGCGGGCTGATCGCGTGGCGCAACACGCCTTGGGTCTCGCCGAGCGCGCGCCCGATGGCATCGGCGTGGAATTCGCTTTGCTTGACCGCCGGCACGCGCAGGCGCAGGCGGCCGGGAACGTGATGAACGGGGTGGATCATGGTTGCAAACGCGGTTGTCTGAGGTCGCCTCAGTGTGCAGGGTGCAGGTTACAGGCGCATGTCATCCCGTCCGCCGCTGCGCCGGCGGGCGGCAACGCAGCGGTGCGCTTCGGGATGACGCTGCGCGCGTCCGTCGGGCGACGGTCCAGCTGCGTCCGCTCCCGTGATCAGCTCCCTGGTTGGTCGGCGGACGCTTCGCTCCGCTTGGGCAGCGCCGCGCCGGCGATGTCCGTGACGCCGTCGACCACGCCCACCAGCAGCTCGCGCACCGCGTTGACCGCGCTCTTGCCGATGCTGCCGGCAGCATCGATGGCACCGCCGGCGGCGCCCTGGGCGACCTCGATGACGTTGCCGCCGATCTCGCCGGCCGCCTCGAGGGTGCCGTCCACGGCGCGGCGCGCCACTACGCCGACATCGGCGCCGACCGCTGCCGCGCCTTGCACGGCGGCCTTCACGGTGGCCTCGGCGGCGCGGATCACATCACCGCCGACATCGGCGACTCCCAACACCACGCCCTTGGCGACGCTCTTGGTGCTCAGGGTGAGGCCGGCGCCCACCTCCTCGGTGGCCGAGATGGCGCCGCGCATCACATCGCGCGCCACGGTGACCGTCTCGCCGGCCACATCGCCCGCGGCGCGCACGGTATTGGCGACCGTGCTGCGCACCAGACTGACAATCTCGGCCTCGATCTCGTTGATGCCCTTGAGGCTGCTGACGATGCCGTTCTTGACCGCCTGACCGCTGCTGCCGACGCGTTCGCCCAGGCTGGTTGCGGGGGTGGTGCCATCTTGCTCGGTCATGGGTAATCTCCCTGGTGTGATGGAGGGATCAGGCACGGGGTTCGGGACGGATTGCCCCGGCCCCACTTCGGGAACCACCGGCGTTCAAGGACCGCGCTTGCCATCGCGCAACAGCTGTAGGGCGTACCAGGTGAGCGTCACCGCGGGTGATGCCCAGCGTCCGCGCCATCCCTGTACTGCGGCGCCGGCCAGCAATGCCAGTGCCAGCGGCCCGCTGGCGGCAGCACCGGGCTCGGTCAACCGGCCCAGTGCACGCAGCGGCGCCCAGGGGTCGGGGTCCGACCGTGTTGGGGTTGCGGTTACGGAAAACAGGCCCAGTTCTGCGGCGCGCTGCAGCAGCGCCGCCGCGTCGGCGGACGCCGCCACCAGCAGCAACACGCTGCCGGTGCGGGGGTCGATGTGCACCTCGCGCACCGAGGATTCCTGCGCCAACCGGCTGCGAACGGCCTCGAAGTAGTCCGCCTGCCCGCGCCGACCGACGATGCGCAGCCGCAAGCGTCCGGGACTGGCGTGCTCGACCCGCGCCGCGGGGATCATGGCGTCGGCGGCTCGTCCGCTTCGGCGTTCGCCGCAGTGGCTCCGGTGATGCCGATGACCGCCGCCTGCTGTTGCGCCAGCTCGGCCTTGGCCTCGGCCACCAGATCCTCGAAGGCCTCACCCAATTCCGCTACTGTTTCGCGCGTCTTCTCGTAAAGGATGATGCCCGACTTCAGCGCCGTGCGCGCCAGCGGTCGGCCCACGCCGGCCACCACCGACAGCGCCACCGGCGCCAGCAGGACCGCCCCGGCGGTGATGGCCACGCCGGTGACGACATTGTTGCCGAAAAGATCTTCCCACTTCATGGCGGCAGGGTTCCTCGGGCACGGCTGGCAGTTGAACCGTCGTGTGGTTCAGCTTCGCAGCGCCAAGTGACGGTTATATGACATTTCGGGGTCAGCGGGTTGACCCGTGTCAAGCACCGTCACAGCTCGGCCAGCAGGCGGCCGAGCAGCTCGCCGTCGACGCCGGGGAAAAGCGTGGTCAGAGTATCGAGCAGCATGGTCCGCGCGGGCGCCTGCGCGAGGGTGTCGGCGGCAAATTCGATCAGCACGCTGCCGGTCAGCGGGCGCAGTTCCAGCTTGCGCACCCCCGGCACCGCAGCTAGCCGGTCCTGCAGCCGCGCGGCGAACGGCGCGTCGGTCTTGATGCGCGCCACGCGCAAGCGCAGCCGGCCGGGGGCGTAATGGGCGAGGTCGATGCCGGCGCGGCGCAGCAGGCCGCGCGCGGCCGCTAATTCTCTGGTGGACGGCATCGGCAGGGTTCTCCCGCGAAGACTGCCCGGTCGGGTGATGGCGGCGGGCGGGCTGGCTCCGATAACCAGCCTGTGATGAATCCATGACGGGAATGTGACCGCGGCCAGCGCGGCGGCGGCCGCGGCGCAGCCCGGCGAGCGCGCGCAGCCGCCTTCAGAGCACTTCCTGCGGGTCGGCGTCGATGCTCCAGCGCACCCCGCGCGCCTCGGGCAGGATCTCCAGGCGCATCGCCAGCTGCGGCAGCAGCCGCTGCAGCGCGGTGCGGCCGGTGGCGCTCAGGGTCAGCAGATAGCGATAGCGGCCGCCGCGTTTTTCCAGCGGCGCGGGCAGGGGGCCGAGAAACTGCACCTCGGCATCCAGGACTTCGCCCGCGGCGCGGATGGCGCTCAGCAAGGCCTCGGCGCGAGCGGCGCTGGCTGCTTCGGCGCGCACCAGGGCGAGGGCGCCGAAGGGCGGCAGTCCCGCCGCCGCGCGCTGGGCGAGCAACCGCTCGGCGAAGGCCGGATAGCCCCGTTCCACCAGCAGCCGCAGCAGCGGGTGGTCGCAGTAGTGGCTCTGGATCAGCACCGTGCCCGGGCGGTCGCCGCGGCCGGCGCGGCCGGCGACCTGGGTCAGCAGCTGGCCCAGGCGTTCGTTGCCGCGAAAATCCGGGCTCATCAGGCCCTCGTCGGCGTTGAGGATGACCGCCCGGGTATCCGCTGGAAAGTGGTGGCCCTTGGCGAGCATCTGAGTGCCCACCAGGAGGCAGGGTCCGCCGTCGTGGATGCGTTGGAACTTGGCCTGCAGACCGCCACGGCTGCGCACGGTGTCGCGGTCGATGCGCACCAGTGGGGTGTCCGGAAACAGGGCCTGCAGGGTCGCCTCGGTCTTTTCGGTGCCCTGGCCGAGGAGTTGCAGTTCGGCGCTGCCGCAGGACGGGCACTGGCTGGGCAGTGTGCGCCGATGGCCGCAATGGTGGCACAGCAGGCGCCGGGCGCCCAGGTGGACCGTCAGCCGCGCCTCGCAGTGGGGGCAGCCGGCGATCCAGGCGCAGTGGTGGCAGAGCAAGGTGGTGGCGTAGCCGCGGCGGTTGAGGAAGACCAGCACTTGGTCGCCGGCCGCCAGGGCGTCGGCGATGGCCTGCAGCGCCCGCGCCGAGATGCCCTCGCGCAGGCGGCTGTTGCGCAGATCGACCAGCTCCCAGCGCGGCGCGGCGGCCGCGCTCGGCCGCTCGGTGAGGCGCAGTGGCCGATAGCGGCCGCTGGCGGCGTTGTGCAGGCTCTCCAGGGCCGGGGTCGCCGAACCCAGCACCAGGGGAACGCCGGCGCGGTGCGCGCGCATCACCGCCACGTCGCGGGCGGAGTAGCGAAAACCTTCCTGCTGCTTGTACGACAGGTCGTGTTCCTCGTCGACGATGACGATGCCCAGCGCCGGCAGTGGCGCGAACACCGCCGAGCGGGTGCCGATCAGCACTCCGATGCGGCCTTCGCGCGCCGCCGCCCAGGTGCGCGCGCGCTCCGCCTCGCCGAGCCCCGAGTGCAGCACCCCGATGGCGTGGGCAAAGCGCGCCTGGAACCGCGCCAGGGTCTGCGGGGTTAGGCCGATTTCCGGCACCAGCACCAGCGCCTGGCGGCCGAGGCGCAGGATCTTCTCGATGGCGCGCAGGTAGACCTCGGTCTTGCCGGTGCCGGTATCACCATGGAGCAGATAGGCGTGGTAGCCGTGTAGCTCGATCGCCGCCAGCGCCGCGCGCTGGTCGCGATGCAGGCTCGGTGGCGCTTCGCCGAGCAGCAGTTCGGCAGCCCGGTCGCCGGTGGTCGGGTCTGCGCGCCGCTCGATCAGGCCGAGTTTCGCCAGTGCCTGGACGACGGCCGCGGCGATGCCGGCGGCGCGCAGCTCGGCGGTGGTGCGCGGCCGCTCGCGCAGCAACCGCACCAGCGCCTGGCGCCGCGGCGCGCGCGGGAAGACGGGGTCCGGCAGGCCGTGGCCAAGCGCGCTGAGCTGCCAGCGCCAAGTGCGGAGATCGGGGTAGTCGTCCCCTTTGCGCAGCGCCACCGGGAGCACGCTGGCAAGGGCTTCGCCAAGGGGATGCTGATAGTAGTCGGCGGCCCAGGCGACCAGTTCCAGCAGCTCGGGGGGCAGCAGGGGCTCGGCATCGAGCACGGCCTGGATGGCGCGCAGTTCGCCGGGAGTCGCCGCCTGGCGCGGGTGCCGGCCGACCACCATGCCGACCAGTTCCCGGGCGCCGAAGGGCACGCGCACGCGGCTGCCCGGGGCGATCTCCCGGCTGTGGCCCGCGGGGGGGAGATAGTCGAACAGCCGGCGCAGCGGTGAGGGCACCGCTACCTGATAGCAATCGGGAACAGACATCGACAGGGGGGCTGGCATCAACCTTGAATGCGCTGGGCTTTGTGACTAGTATGCGCGTCCCACAGGAGCGCAGCGCGCGGTGCCCGGCAAGGTAAAGGACCGGGTGGCGGCGCGCAAGTCACGTCCACGAGGTTCTTCCATGAAAGCAGAAATCCACCCCGCCTACGGCAAGCTCACCGCGACCTGCAGTTGCGGCAATGTGATCGAAGTGGGCTCGACGCTGGCCGAGAACATCCACCTCGACGTCTGTTCCGCCTGCCACCCCTTCTACACCGGCAAGCAGAAGGTCGCCGACACCGGCGGCCGCATCGATCGCTTCAACAAGCGCTTCGGTGCGCTGGGCGCGGGCGCCAAAGCGTAATTCCACTACCGATGACGGTTCGCGACGCGCCCGGGAAGCGATTTCCGGGCGCGTTTTTCGTGCTGCTGTGCCAGCTGTTGTTGGCGCCGTCGCCGTCCTCCGCCCTGGATTGCGCGCTGCCGGGCCAGGGTAGTGGCGCCACCGTGGCGCGCATCCTGGATGGCGATACCCTGGACCTGACCGATGGCCGGCGCGTGCGGCTGATTGGCGTCAACGCCCCGGAACTCGGCCATGGCCGCGGCCCGGATCAGCCGCTGGCGCGCGCCGCCCGCGAGCGGCTGGCCGAACTGGTGGGCAGCCCGGGCCGGCAGGGCGCCACCGAGGTGACGCTGCACTTCGGTACCGAGCGCCGCGATCGCCACGGGCGCTGGCTGGCCCACGTCAGCCGCCACGGCCGCAGCGTCGAGCGCGAACTGACCCGCGAGGGGTTGGCCTACCACGCCGCGATCCCGCCCAACCTGGCCCTGGCGCCCTGCCTGCGCGCGGACGAGCGCGCGGCGCGCAGCGCCGGCCTCGGGCTGTGGCACGCGGCGCTGCCGGGGCCGGTGGCGAGCACGGCGGTTGCCGCGGGCGGCTACCAGCGGGTGCGCGGCCGGGTGGAGCGGGTCGCCTTCGCCGACGCCTGGTGGGTCGAGTTCGCCGGCGGCTTCACCGCAGTCATCTATCCCGAACACCAGCGCTGGTGGGACCGGGAGACGCTGTCCGGCTGGCGTGGGCGGACCATCGAGGTGCGCGGCTGGGTATATGCCGCCCGGCGCGGCGGCTGGCGGATGCGGCTGCCCACCCCGGACGCCCGCCTGCCCTGATCAATCCGCCGCTGCGCCGGGTCCGCCGGGGGCCGGTTGCAGCTCCACGGCGGCGGTGGCGATGCGGCGCAGGTTGTGCGCCTCGCGCTGCAATGGCCGCCACGCGTAGAGGAACATGTCCAGCGGCCGCCACAGCGCGACCCAGCCCAGAATCAGCGCCCCCTCGCGGAGAAAGTCGGCGACCAGGCCGTCCAGCCGGCTGCCCACCAGGGTGCTGAACGCCAGGCACAGGGCGAGGAACAGACCGCCCAGCGCCAGTGCGGACCGCGCCGCGCGCAGATGCATGCGCAGCCGCCGCTCGGCCTCGCTCGCCTGCCAGCGGAAATAGTGGTGGATGGCGTCGGGCACCTGGGGCGCGGCGGGGGAGGCCAGGTCCTCCGCGGGCAGGTGGAGCCGGATCTTGAATGCGGCATGGACCGGCAGTTCTTCGGTGGCGCTGATCAGGTAGTGTTCGGCATCGCGATCCAGATCCCGTTCGCGGAAGGGCGAGGGATCCAGAGTGTTGAACAACTGGCGGAGCTGGCCCAGGTGCATTTCGATAAGGAAGTGATCGCCTTCGCGGCGATAGGGCAGGGGCTGAACCGGCATGAATCGCGCTCCACTACCCCGCCATCGTCGCCCGGCCCGGCCGATCCCGCAACCGCGTGGTCGCCGAGGGCGCGCCCCAGGGCCGGTCCGGTCCGGTACGCTAGGGCGATGATCAGACCCTTGATGCTGCCGTTTCGCAATGCTCAGGTTCGGCGCTGGCTAGTCGCCGGCGCGCTGTGCCTGTGTACGTCGTGCCTGTGGCCGCTGCGCGTGGCGGGAGCACCGGTTGCCGAACCCGGGGCGCAGGCCGCCGCGGCCGACCGCGACGGGGCGCAATTCTTCGTGCGCGCCAATCTCGAATTCACCCTGTTTCACGAACTGGGACACATGCTGATCGACGAGCTGACTCTGCCGGTGCTGGGCACCGAGGAAGATGCCGCCGATCGCATCGCGGTGGTGGCCATGGTGCTGGCGCGCCAGGAGCAGGTGCCCGAGGACATCATCCCCTGGCTGTTTGCCGTGGCCGGCGACTGGTACACCGAATGGGAGTTGGGCGACGGCAGCCGTGAACGCACCCGGATTCCCTACTGGGAGCAGCACCCGCTGGAGATCCAGCGCTTTCACAGCATCGTCTGTCTGGTATTTGGCAGCAACCCCGACCGACTGGACGGCCTGGTGGATACGGAACTGTTGCCGTTCGAGCGCGCCGTGTCCTGCGAACGCGAATACCGGCTGGCGCAGCGCGCGGTGCAATGGGTGCTCGACACCCACGGCGTGCGCGGCCAGCCGGGCCACGCTGGTGCCGTCCGGGTGCGCTATCTGGCCGCACGGCCGGAGCAGCGTGCGCTGGCGGCCTGGGTATCCGCCAGCGGTGTCGTCGAGACCATAGGTGAACGGCTGGCGGCGCGGCTGCGGCTGCCGCGCGACATCGTGATCGAATTCGACGATTGTCCGGGCAATCCGGACGCGGTGTGGCGGCAGGACTTGGGCCAGGTATCGATCTGTTATCAGCTGATCGAGCACTTTCGCGAGATTGGGCGCTACCGCATCGCCCACAGCCAGCACGCCTGCGGTATGCCGGTGGTGCGCCGGTTCGTCGGCCGGATTCTGGCCTGCCCGGAGGACTGACCGCTCAGGTGCCTTCCACCTTGGTGGTGCCGCAGCGAGTGCAGCGGAAGTGCGTCACCAATTTCCCCGATTTCACGTCGAAGCGGCGGTCCTTGCTGATCTGCCAGGCATGGTGGCCGTATTGGCAGAGGCCCAGGCGGCGCGGCTTGCGCGGTCTGAACTCGAGGATATCGGCCATGGCGTGCTGCGGGGATGGAGGCTCGCGACGATTGTCACCCATGGGTCGGGGGGCCGGCCAGCGCCCGCCGGTGCGGAATGACCCAGCGCAAGGCCGCACCCCGCCCACATTGAAATCGCCGCCCCGATTCCCCAAATAGACGTTAGAACCATTTTTCGGGAGTGATCATGCGCCTCGATCGTCTCACCAATACCTTGCGCGAAGCCATCGCCGATGCCCAGTCGCTGGCCATCGGCCGCGACCACCCCGCCATCGAGCCCGTACACCTGCTGGTGGCCTTGCTGCGCCAGAGCGGAGGGGTGGCGCGCCCGCTGCTGGCTCAGGCCGGCTTCGACCTGGCCGGACTTGAAGGTGAGCTGGAAGCCCAGCTCCAGCGCCTGCCGGTGATCAAGAATCCCACCGGCGAAGCCAACATTTCCGCCGACCTGATGCGGCTGCTGAATCTGGCCGACAAGCTCGCCCAGCAGCAGGGTGATCAGTTCATCGCGGTGGAAACCGTGCTGCTGGCGGCGTTCGACCACAACCAGCTCGCCGCAATCCTGAACCGATTCGGCAGCAAAGACCAACTCAAGAGCGCCAGCGCGCGCGTGCGTGGAGGAGAAACCGTGCAGAGTGCGGATGCCGAAGGCCAGCGCCAGGCGCTGGAGAAGTACACCATCGATCTCACCGACCGGGCGGCGCAGGGCAAGCTCGATCCGGTGATCGGCCGCGACGACGAGATCCGCCGCACCATCCAGGTGTTGCAGCGGCGCACCAAGAACAACCCGGTGCTGATCGGCGAACCGGGCGTCGGCAAGACCGCGATCGTCGAGGGCCTGGCCCAGCGCATCGTCAACGGCGAGGTGCCGGAGGGGCTCAAGAGCAAGCGCGTGCTGTCCCTGGATATGGGTGCGCTGATCGCCGGCGCCAAGTTCCGCGGCGAGTTCGAGGAACGCCTCAAGGCGGTGCTCAATGAACTGGCCAAGGAGGAAGGCCAGGTGATCCTGTTCATCGACGAGCTGCACACCATGGTCGGCGCGGGTAAAGCCGAGGGCGCCATGGATGCCGGCAACATGCTCAAGCCCGCGCTGGCGCGGGGCGAGTTGCACTGCGTGGGTGCCACCACGCTCGACGAATACCGCCAGTACATCGAAAAGGACGCGGCGCTGGAGCGGCGCTTCCAGAAGGTGCTGGTGGACGAACCCAGCGTCGAGGACACCATCGCCATCCTGCGCGGCCTCAAGGAGCGCTACGAAGTCCACCACGGCGTCGACATCACCGATTCCGCGATCGTGGCCGCGGCGCGGCTGTCGCAGCGCTATATCACTGATCGTCAACTGCCCGACAAGGCCATCGATTTGATCGACGAGGCGGCGAGTCGCATCCGCATGGAGATCGACTCCATGCCCGAGGAGATGGATCGCCTCAACCGGCGCCTGATCCAGCTCAAGATGGAGCGGGAGGTGATCAAGAAGGAGAAAGACAAGGAATCGGTGGCGCGGCTGACCGAACTGGAAGCCGAGATCGCCGAGACCGAGCGCGAATACGCCGACCTCGAGGAGATCTGGAAGGCGGAAAAGGCCTCATCGCAGGAGGCTGGGCAGATTCGCGACGAGCTGCAGCGGCGTCGGATAGAGTTTGAGGCGGCAACTCGCGAGAATGATTTGGTGCGCATGAGCAAGTTGAAGCACGGCATCATTCCCGAGCTGGAGGGCAAGCTGGCCGCGGCCACCGAGGCGGAGACCCGCGAGCGCCAGTTGCTGCGCGACAAGGTCACCGACGAGGAGATCGCCGAGGTGGTCTCCAAGTGGACCGGCATCCCGGTGGCCAAGATGTTGGAGGGCGATCGCGAAAAACTGCTGCACATGGAAGATGCCCTGCACCGCCGGGTGCTGGGTCAGGGCGAGGCGGTGACCGCGGTCGCCAACGCCGTGCGACGCTCGCGCGCGGGGCTGTCCGATCCCAACCGCCCCAACGGCTCCTTCCTGTTCCTGGGCCCCACCGGAGTGGGCAAGACCGAGCTGTGCAAGGCGCTTGCCGAATTCCTGTTCGACACCGAGGACGCCATGGTGCGCATCGACATGTCGGAGTTCATGGAGAAGCATTCGGTGGCGCGGCTGATCGGTGCGCCGCCCGGTTACGTGGGCTACGAGGAGGGCGGCTATCTCACCGAGGCGGTACGCCGCCGGCCCTATTCGGTGCTGCTGCTCGACGAGGTGGAAAAGGCGCATCCGGACGTGTTCAACGTGCTGCTCCAGGTGCTCGACGACGGCCGCCTCACCGACGGCCAGGGCCGCACCGTGGATTTTCGCAACACGGTGATCGTGATGACCTCGAACCTGGGTTCCGACGTCATCCAGCGGCTCGCGGGTGAAGACAACTACGAGCGCATGAAGGCGGCGGTGATGACCGAGGTCGGCGCCCACTTCCGCCCCGAGTTCATCAACCGTATCGACGAAGTCGTGGTGTTTCACCCGCTAGCCAAGGACCAGATCCGCGGCATCGCCGAGATCCAGCTCGGCTATCTGCGCCGCCGCTTGGCGGAACGCGAATTCGGGCTCGAGGTGAGCGACGCGGTGATGGATCTGCTGTGCGAGGCGGGCTTCGATCCGGTCTACGGCGCGCGGCCGCTGAAGCGGCAGATCCAGCAGCTGATCGAGAATCCGCTGGCGCAGCAGATGCTGGCCGGGCGCTTTGCGCCGGGGGATACCATCCGCGCGGTGCGCAACGATGGCCGCATCGACTTCGAG
>JADLCO010000183.1 GCA_020847115.1 Pseudomonadales bacterium
GATCTCGATCGGCTCTTTCTCCTCGACCGGCGCCGACACCGCCTGGGGCAGGTCGACCTTGACCCCGGTAGTGAGCATCGGCGCGGTGACCATGAACACGATCAGCAGCACCAGCATCACGTCGATGTAGGGCACGACGTTGATCTCGGCGACCAGACCGCGCTTGCGCTTGACGAAGGCCATGGTCAACTCTTGCTATGCACGCGGCGGTGCAGAATGCTGGAGAATTCCTCGGCGAAGGTCTGGTAGCCGCTGTAGATCCGTTCCACCAGGGCAGCGAAGCGGTTGTAGGCGAGCACCGCCGGGATCGCCGCAAACAGGCCCATGGCGGTGGCGATCAGAGCCTCCGCGATGCCCGGCGCAACCACCGCCAGCGTCGCCTGCTGCACCCCGGCCAGGCCGCGAAATGCCTGCATGATCCCCCACACGGTGCCGAACAGGCCGATGTAGGGGCTGACCGAGGCGACGCTGGCCAGAAACGCCAGATGGGTATTGAGCTTTTCCTCCTCCCGCGACAGCGCCACCCGCATCGCCCGCTCGACCCCGGCGATGACGGCATCGGGCTCGGCACCGGTCTGCTGGCCAAGGCGGTTGAATTCCCGAAACCCGGCGCGAAACACGGCCTCGACCCCCGGCACCGGACGGTTGCTCTGCAAGCGCAGATTGCCGTCGTTGAACAGCTGGTTGAGGTCGATGCCCGACCAGAAGGTCCCTTCGAAGTGCTTGAGATCGGCTCCCGCCCGGCGCAGGAACAACCCGCGCTGGACGATCATCGTCCAGGACAGCACGGAGGCACCGAACAGGATCAGCATCACCAGCTTCACCGGCAGGGTCGCGCCCATGATCAGGGCCCATATCGAAAGCTCTTGCGTCACCAGGGACTCCTCGGCAATTCAGGCAGGGTTGAACATCAGTCGGGGTGAAAGATCCGCTCGATCATTTCGGGCGGAATGGCGACCGGCTTCATGGTATGGCGCTCGGCACAGGCCACCTTGACCAGGCCGGAGCACAGCAGTTCCTCGCCGCGGCGCACGCGCTGCTCGACCTCGAACCAGGCCCGGCCGTGGCCGGCGCCGCGCGCGGTGACCACCAGATCGTCGTAGAGGAACGCCGGGCGCCGGTAATTCACGCTCAGGGAATGGACCACGAAGATCTGCCCGGCGCCCCAGAAGGCGGGGTTGGCGAAGCCGTGGGCGCGCAGCCACTCCGAACGGGCGCGCTCCATGTACTTGAGATAGTTTACGTAATACACGATGCCCTGGGCATCGGTGTCCTCGATGTAGACCCGCACGGGCAGTTCGAACTCCACGGTCAGGGCGCCAGCAGATCCGCCTGCGGGGCGCTGCCCGCCGCGGGGGGCGGCGGCCGCAGCCCAAAGTGCTCGTAGGCCAGCCGGGTGGCCAGGCGGCCGCGCGCGGTGCGCGCCAGATAGCCCTGCTGGATCAGATAGGGCTCGATCACGTCCTCCAGGGTATCGCGCTCCTCGCCGAGCGCCGCGGCCAGGCTCTCGACCCCCACCGGGCCGCCGTCGAACTTGTCGATGATGCTGCGCAGCAGGCGGCGGTCGAGGTGGTCGAAACCGGAGCGGTCCACTTTCAGCAGCTCCAGCGCCACCGCCGCGACCTCGGCGTCGATCCGGCCGTCGCCGCGCACCAGGGCGTAGTCGCGCACCCGGCGCAACAGCCGGTTGGCGATGCGCGGCGTGCCCCGCGACCGCCGCGCCACCTCGCGGGCGCCGCCAGCATCGGCCTCGACGCCGAGGATGCCGGCGGCGCGGGCAACGATGCCGCTCAGTTCATCCACGCTGTAGAACTCGAGGCGCTGCACGATACCGAAGCGATCGCGCAACGGCGAGGTGAGCAGCCCGGCGCGGGTGGTGGCCCCCACCAGGGTGAAGGGCGGCAGCTCCAGCTTGATGGAGCGCGCCGCCGGGCCCTCGCCGATGAGGATGTCGAGGCGGTAGTCCTCCATCGCCGGATACAGGATTTCCTCGACCACCGGGCTCAAGCGGTGGATCTCATCGATGAACAACACGTCGCCGGCCTCGAGATTGGTCAGCAGCGCCGCCAGATCGCCGGCACGCTCCAGCACCGGGCCGGAGGTGGACTTGAGATTGGCGCCCATCTCCTCGGCGATGATGTGGGCGAGCGTCGTCTTGCCGAGGCCCGGCGGGCCGAACACCAGCGTGTGGTCGAGGGGTTCGCCGCGCCGCGCCGCGGCCTCGATGAAGATCGCCATCTGCTCGCGCACCGCCACCTGACCGATGTAGTCGGCCAACCGCGCGGGGCGCAGCGCGCGGTCGATGCGCTGTTCGGGGGGCGCCGCCTGGGGTGCTACGAGGCGATCGGTTTCAATCATCGGGCCGGCCCGGGCAGTTGCCGTCCAGCATACCGGGGCGCCATCAGTTTTTCACCACGGCGCGCAACGCAGCGCGGATCAGCGCGGCGCTGTCGGCCCCGGTGCCGACGGCCTCCTGGGCCGCGGCCACCATCCGTGCCGCTTCGGCGGGTTTGTAACCCAGGGCGATCAGGGCGCTTTCGGCCTCGCCGGTGAGGTCCGCGCCGGCGTCGTGCGCCGGCACCGGTGCCGCGACCAGCCAGCCCGCAAGGCGATCGCGCAGCTCCACCAGCAGGCGCTCGGCGGTCTTGCGCCCGACCCCGGGCAACCGCACCAGCGGCGCCAGCTCGCCGGCCTGCACGCAGCGCACGAACTCGGCGACCGTCATGCCCGAGAGCACCGCAAGCGCCAGCCGCGGCCCGACCCCGGACACCCGAATCAGCTCGCGAAACAGGTCGCGCTCGGCGAGGGTGCCGAAGCCGAACAGCTGCTGGGCGTCCTCGCGCACCACGAAATGGGTATAGAGGGCGACCGGCTGGCCGCTTTCGGGAAGATCGAACCAGGTGTTGAGCGACACCTGCACCTCATAGCCGACGCCCTGGACATCGACCAGCAATTCCTGCGCCTGGCGCGCGCGCAGCACACCGCTGAGGTAACCGATCACGCCTCGATCCTCAGCCCGGCGAGCGAACGCACCCGGCCCCGGCGGCGCGCACTCAGGGGCATGGCACCGGTGCCTGCATGGGCATGGCAGATGGCGACCGCCAGGGCGTCGGCCGCGTCCGCGGTGGGCGCCGCCGACAAGCGCAGAATCTGCATCACCATGCGCTGCACCTGCTCCTTGGTGGCGGCTCCAGTGCCCACCACCGCCTGCTTGACGGTGCGCGGGCTGTATTCGACGACGGGAATCCCGGCGGCGGCGATCGCGGCGAGCGCCGCACCCCGCGCCTGGCCGAGCCGCAACGCGGCGCGCGGATCGCGGGCCACGAAGACATCTTCGACCGCCACCACCGCCGGCCGGTATTGCGCCACCAACTCCGCGGTTCCAGCATGGATCTCACCGAGACGCTCGGCGAGCACCGATTTGCGGGCATGGATCAGGCCGCTCGCCAGATACTCCGGGCGACCGCCCACCAGGGTCACGACGCCGAAGCCGGCGCGCCGCGAACCCGGGTCGATGCCCAGGATGACGGTCATCGCGCCGGCCGTGGGCCGCTGCACAACCGGTCAGGCAAGGGGTTTGGGGTCGGCACTGGTTTCGAGGTCGGCATTTTCCAGGTCGGCATTGGTGTAGACGTTCTGGACATCATCGAGATCCTCGAGCTGGTCGATCAGCGCGCGCAGATCGTCGAGCACCTCGGCGTCCGGGACCAGAGTGGTCACCGGCAGCATGGCGACCTCGGCATGTTCGGGCACAATGCCCCCCGCAGCCATTGCGGCCTTGACCGCGGCCAACTCCTGCCAGGCCACCAGTACTTCGATGGAGCCATCGTCGTTGGCGACCACATCCTCGGCACCTGCCTCCAGGGCGGCTTCCATGACGCGCTCCTCGTCGCTGCCCGGTGGAAAGGCGAGCAGACCGCGGCGCTGGAACAGATAAGCCACCGAGCCGTCGGTGCCCAGGTTGCCGCCACGCTTGCTGAAGGCGTGGCGCACGTCGGCCACGGTGCGGTTGCGGTTGTCGGTGAGGCACTCCACCAGCACCGCGACGCCGCCCGGGCCATAGCCCTCGTAGGAGATCTCCTCGTAGTTCTCGCCATCGTTGGCGCCGGCGCCGCGCGCGATGGCCTTGTCGATGGTGTCCTTTTTCATGTTGACCCCAAGCGCCTTGTCCACCGCGGTGCGCAGCCTGGGGTTGTCGTCGGGCGATGGGCCGCCGACGCGGGCGGCGGTGACCAGTTCGCGGATCAGCTTGGTGAACAGCTTGCCCCGCTGCGCGTCCTGCGCCGCCTTGCGGTGCTTGATGTTCGCCCACTTGCTATGGCCAGCCATGAAAAGACTCCCGCACCGAGGTTAGTTCTGCGCCGGGCGCAGGGCGATGTGCAGCTCCCGCAGCGGTTCGGCGCCAACCGCTCCCGGCGCGTCGGTGAGCAGACACTGCGCCGACTGGGTCTTCGGAAAGGCGATCACGTCGCGGATCGAGCCGGCACCCAGCATCAGCATCACCAGCCGGTCGAGGCCGAAAGCGATACCGGCATGGGGCGGGCAGCCGTACTTGAGCGCATCGAGCAGGAAGCCGAACTTCTCCCGTTGTTCTTCGGGACCGATGCCCAGGATCTCGAACACCGCCGCCTGCATGTCGGGGCGGTGGATGCGCACCGAACCGCCGCCGAGCTCGGTGCCGTTGAGCACCATGTCGTAGGCCCGCGACAGCGCCGCACCGGGATCGGCGCGCAGCGCCTCGACCTCCAGCGACGGCGCCGTGAAGGGGTGGTGCAGGGGCGTCCAGCGGCCCCCTGTGTCGCGCTCGAACATCGGGAAATCGATCACCCACAGCGGCGCCCAAGGACGTTCATACAAGTCCAGATCGGCGCCCAGGCGGCAGCGCAGCGCCCCCAGCGACTCGGCCACCACGCGGGCCTTGTCGGCACCGAAGAAGATCAGGTCGCCATTCTCCGCGCCAACCCGCTCCAGAATGGCGCGGCGCACCTCGGTGGGCAGGACCTTGACGATGGGCGATTGCAGGCCCTCCTCCAGATCCGTCCTGTCGTTGACCTTGATATAGGCCAGCCCACGCGCGCCATAGCGCGCGACGAAGGCGGTGTAATCGTCGATCTGTTTGCGGGTCAGGGCGCCGCCACCCGGCAGCCGCAGCGCGGTGACGCGGCCGTCCGGATCGGCGGCCGGCGCGGCGAATACCTTGAATTCGACGCCCGCCATCAGATCCTTGATGTCCACCAGCTGTAGCGGGATGCGTAGATCCGGCTTGTCGCTGCCGTAACGCGCCATGGCTTCGGCGTAGGTCATGCGCGGAAACTCGCCGAGCTCAACGCCGAGCACCTCGGCGAACAGCCCGCGCACCATCCGCTCGGTGATCTCGGTCAGATCGGCCTCGGAGACGAAGGACGCCTCGATGTCGACCTGGGTGAATTCCGGTTGGCGATCGGCGCGCAGATCCTCGTCGCGAAAGCAGCGCGCCACCTGGTAGTAGCGGTCCAGTCCGCCCACCATCAGCAGCTGTTTGAACAGCTGCGGCGACTGCGGCAGCGCGAAGAACTTGCCGGGATGGGTGCGGCTCGGCACCAGATAGTCGCGGGCACCCTCGGGCGTGGCGCGGGTGAGGATCGGCGTCTCCACGTCGATGAAGCCCTCTCCATCCAGAAACCGCCGCAGGGCGCTGCTGACGCGCGCGCGCAGGCGCAGATTGCGCTGCATTTCGACCCGGCGCAAGTCCAGGTAGCGGTGGTGCAGCCGCACCTCTTCACCGACCCGGGTGTGTTCATCGAGCTGGAAGGGCGGCGTCTCGGCGCTGTTGAGAATACTCAGGGTCTGCCCGTAGACCTCCACTGCACCGGTCGCCATGTCCGGATTGACGGTCTGCGGGGTGCGTGCCCGCACCCGGCCGGTGAGCCGCAGCACGTACTCCGGGCGCACCCGATCGGCGGCGGCGAAAGGCTCGCCGCAATCGGGATCGAACACCACCTGGACGATGCCCTCGCGATCACGCAGATCGATGAAGATCACGCCGCCGTGATCGCGGCGCCGATCCACCCAGCCGCAGAGCGTGACCTCTTGGCCGATCAGCGACTCGGCGACACCGCCACAATAATGGGAACGGCCGACGGCTCCGGGGCCCGCGCTCATGACGCCGCCGTGGGGGCAGCCGGCGCACCGCCACCGCTGCTGCTGGCGGCGGGTATGGCGGAATCGCTGCCGGATTTGCCGGCAGCGGTAGGCTTGGCGTCGCCGGCAGCGGCGCCTTCCCCAGCCAGATTGCGCTTCTTGTCGCCGGTCTTGAAGTCGGTCTCGTACCAGCCGCCGCCGCTCAGGCGGAAAGCGCTGGCACTCAGCTTCTTACGCAGCTCCGACCGCTGGCAGGATGGACAATCGACGAGCGGAGGATCCGCGACCTTTTGCATCACTTCCATTTCATGGCTGCAACTTTGGCATCGATATTCGTAGATCGGCATCGCCGCATCACCTCCTGAAAATTGGCCGCGCAAGCACCGCCAAAACGGCGCGCATTATACTGCCCCCCCAGATCGCCCGGAACCGGTCCAAGACCGCGCAAAAACCCCTTCCAGTCGTCCGGTTGCGCCCCAATCTGGTGATTCTTCGGCAAAAAACAAGCGTCTCCGGAGAAATCTCTTGCAGCGCCATTATCGATGCTTTATATAGGCCCGCGGGTGACTTGCACGCACCGGACCCGGCTTGCACTCCGGGGCGAACCCGTTCAGGTATCCGACTCGACTCGACAAGGGATTATTTATGGCTGCCACACAAACCGCCCGCACGGCCCCCGCGAAAGCACCCGCGAAGACAAAAACAACTCCGGCGACAAAACCCGCCGCCCCTGC
>JADLCO010000184.1 GCA_020847115.1 Pseudomonadales bacterium
ATCGCGGCGACGAACTTGGGTGTCCAGCTGCGCCCGTCGGGCAGGGTTACGGTGACTACGCCGCTCATGCCGGATGCTCCCGATGTCAACCCGCCGCCTGGCGGGATTTGGCCGCGGCGAGCTGCGCGTAGGCGGCGTGGGCCTTGCCCGCCACCTCCAGGATCCGCTCCCAGCCGGTGGGCAGATCCTCGGCCAAGTCGTGCAGATCCATCTTCAGCGCCGTGGCCTGCGCGGACAGCCGTTTGATTTCCGCCTTGAGATCCTCAGCCATATTTCGCGACCTCGGGGAAGCGTTCGATCATGGCGACGCCCGCATCCACCAGCTTCTGGCCCTCCTCGGCCAGCTTCCCGATACTGGGAAATCCGAAGCGGTGCACATCGCGCAACTGCTTGTTCACGGCGATCAGCCGCCCGGCGATCAGCACCATGCGGCCGAAGCCTTCATGGGACATCTTCATCATCGGCGAGACCATCACGCCGGTGGCGCGCTCGATGGCGAGCCCCACGGCGTTGTAGAACAGCTCCAGCCGCCACAGGATTTCGGGATCGGGATCGCCGATGATGGGGAGCGCGGCACGCTTTTCCCTGGTCAGGATATAGGGATCGAGCAACTGCTCATTGCTCTTGTTGTCCCAGGCGCCGAAGGAATCGTGCGCGCGCAGCTGCTTGATCAGCTCCACTGCGAAGGGCGCCTCGATGGCGGCGGGCTCGGCCACTGCCGCTGCGGTCTGGGTTTCAGCCATGTTCCAGTTCCTCCTCGTCGAAATCAAAATTCTGTTCCTGGCCCTTGCGCATCACCTTGCGCAGCCAGGGCGGCGGATTGCCGGCGAGGACATCCTTGAGCTTGTCCAGGATCTCGGCGATGGATTCGGGCTGGTTCACCTTGATGGGATGGATGTTGTTGGCCACCACCCGCGCCGCGCCGGAGCCGCCGATCGCCGCCACGTACAGGATGGCGCAGTCCTTGATCGCCTCGATCTTCGGCGCCAGCTTGTCCTCGTTGCCGTCTTCCTGCAGGTCACCGTCGAACTGGATCGCCTCCACGAACTGGTGGCTGGTAGGGCTCACCTCATAGATGGCGATGTTCTTGGCCCAGCCGAAGTGGGCGTCGACCCGCTGCAGATCCTGGGTGCAAAACGCGATTTTCATGACGCCTCCTTCGGCAGTGGCACGCTCGTGATTCGGGTTTCTAGGCAACCGCAGCCGCCGCACCGGCTTCGGGCGCATCGCTCACACTCCAGTCATCGGGATGCGGATCGTGGCCGTGGGCGATCAGCGCATTGGCCACCTCGAAGATGAAATCGCGGCTGCCGCGGTAGCCGAGCGCCAGGCGATGCGCGGCGCCCAGGCGGTCGAAGATCGGCAGGCCCATACGCAGGAAGGGAATCTCGAGCCGCTCCGCCATCTGCCGGCCGTGGGCGTGGGTGATCAGCAGATCGCAGCCGGCGGCGCGCGCTTCGAGATCCTCGAGATCGCCGATCAGCACCTCCTCGGCCGGCAGCTGCTCCAGCAGCGGCGAGTCGGTGGTGGTGACGGCGGCGGCGAGTTCGCAGCCGAGTTCCGCCAGGAACTGGCCGACGCCGTGCAGCAGGTCGGGCTCGGCGCCGATCGCCACCTTGCAGCCGCCGGTGTAGAAATGGCCGTCCAGCATGGTGTCCACCAGCTGACTGCGCTGGCGGCGGTACTTGGTGGGCACCGGCCGGCCGCTGTGGTCGGCGAGAAAGGCCATGAGCCGATCGGTCGCGCCGAGCCCCAGCAGCCGGTCGAACAGCTGCACCGGCGCATCGATGTGCTTGCCCAACCACTCGGCCGCCGCGCGCATCTGCTCGCCGACGGCGAGCACCAGACCCGCCGTGCCGAGCGCCGCGATCGCCTCGCGCTTAGTGCCGCCGATCGTGGTGGGGCTGAAGTCTTCCGGCACGTGGCCGTCCAGCGAGCCGGACAGATCCGGCACGAACACCGGGTCGAGCCCGAAACTCTCCAGAATCTCGCGCAGCTCCTCCAGGTCCGCCACGGTGAGGTGACAGCCCGGCAGCACGGCGACCTTGGCGGGCTCGCGCGGCGCGGCGGGCTTTTCCACCAGCACCTGCAGGATGCGCAGCACGGTCGCCGCCCAACCGTCCTGGAAGGCGCCCTTGAAATCGGGGGTGGAGACGTAGATCAGCGCGGTGTCTTCAAGCTCCGGATGGCGCTGGCGGGTGAGCTTGAGATAACCCTCGACGTCGTCGCCCTTGGTCTCGGTGAGGCCGGTCGAGCACATGCCAATGATGGCCGGGCGCGACTTGCTGTAGATGTTCATCACCGCCTGTTCGACGTTCTCGAACCCGCCGAGCACGGTGGCGACCTCGCTCATGGCGGTGGTCTGCAGCGGGATCGATTCCTTGAAGTGGCGCACGAACAGCACCATGCCGAACGCCGTGCAGCCCTGCGAGCCGTGCAGGATCGGCATGGTGTCCGCGAGCCCCATGAAGGCCAGCGCGCCGCCGACCGGCTGGCTCATCTTGAGCGGATTGACCGCGCAGGCCTTCTTGGAGTGGCGCACCGTGGCCATCAGGCCGCCTCCACCTGCGCGGCAGATGCTTCGTCGGCCGCGACGGGCGAGTCGAGGGTGAGCGTGCTGGTTTCCCATGGAGCAAGTTGCCGCACCTGCGCCCAGATCGGATTGGTCAGCGCCAGGTGCAGCTGCCTGACCATCTCCACCATACCCACGTAGCCGGCGTAGGCGTGGTGCTTTTCCTGGTTCACGTCCATCCAGGGCATCTTGGCTTTGAGCGCCACGAACTGGGAGCGGCCGCCCGAGAGCATGATGTCGGCCTGGGCGCCCTTCAGAATCCTGAACATCTCGCGCGGCGAGAGTTCGTCGAACATGTGCGCTTCCTCGCCCATGATCTCCTTGATGCGCTGCTTGTCCTCGGCGGTGGATTTCTTGGTCGAGGTGCCGACCACCTCCATGCCGATCTCCTGCAGCGCCGCCACCACCGACCAGGACTTGACGCCGCCGGTGACCAGCAGCACCCGCTTGCCGGCGAGCGACGCCTTGTAGGGTGCGATGGCCGCCCAGGCGCGCGCCTCCTCGCGGGCGATCAGCGCCTCGGTGCGGGCCATCAGCTCGGCGTCCGCGCCGCGTTCGATCAGCAGGCGTGCGATCTCGCGCAGCGACTCGCTCATGTCGCCGATGCCGTAGAACGAGCCCTCGAAAAACGGGATGCCGTAGCGCTCCTCCATCTTGCGCGTCACGTTGATCATGGCCTTGGAGCAGACCATCATCGCCGCCCGCGCCCGGTGCGACTGCGCCACTTCGCGGTACTTGGCATCGCCGGAGATGCAGGCCAGGATGCGGATGCCGAGCTCGTCCAGCAGCGGCTTGATCTGCCACAGCTCGCCGGAGAGGTTGTACTCGCCGATGATGTTGATGTCGTAGGGCGTGGTGTACTCGGGCTCCTCGGTGCCGATGACGTGCTCCAGCAGCGCCTCGCCGGCCAGCTTGTTGCCGAGGTTCTTGCTGCCGACGAAGCCCGGCGCGTTGATCGGGATCACCGGCCGGCCGAACTTCTCGCGCGCCGCCTTGCACACCGCGTCGATGTCGTCGCCGGTCAGCGCCGGGATGCAGGTCTGGTAGACGAACACCGCCGGCGGGTCGTACTTGTCGATCACCTCGCGGATCGCCTTGAACAGCCGCTTCTCGCCGCCGAACACCACGTCGGTCTCGTTGATGTCGGTGGTGAAGCCGGTGCGGTACAGGCGCGAGCCCGACGACTTGGCGCCGCGGTTGTCCCAGGAATTGCCCTCGCAGGCGATCGGCCCGTGCACCAGGTGGGCGACATCGGTGATCGGCTGCAGCGCGATCTTGGCGCCGTCGAAGGCACAGCCGCCGGCCGCCGCGCCGGGCTGCAACTGCTTGGTGCAGCCCTTCTTGCGCTCCTTGTCCGACTTGCCCTGGTTCTTGCCGCAGCCGGGCTCGTTGAAGACGTTCTGGATGGTGCTGGACAAGGTGCTCATGCGCGGCCTCCGGGCACCGGCGCGCGGGGCCGGGCAACAGGGGCTCAGCAGAAATCGGGCCAGCGCCGACGGGCGAAAATAACGCCGGTCAAACAGGCACTTGGGGGAACCTCCTGCGGCGTGCCCGCCGCCATTGGCGGTTTTGCGACACAGCGCCGTGGGGTTTGTCACATGACGGCGGACCGAGCGGCTGCCCCCTTCCCCTTAAAGCCGAGCGGCCTCCGATGTAGAATGATGTCGCTGACATTGATTGGATTGCGAGGACTGTCATGAGCCAGATCACTGCCCGGCTGCCAGACGAACTGGTGGCCGAACTGGACCAGGCGGCCAGGACGCTGCGGCGCACGCGCGCCGAGCTCGTCCGTCAAGCCGTCGAATACTACCTGGACGATTTCGAAGACATCTCCCGGGCCATCGAGGTATTGCGCGACCCCGCCGACCCGGTGCTCGACTGGGAGAGCGTCAAGCGTGGCCTGATCGAGCAGCCGTGAGCTACCGGGTCCGCATCAAGCGCAGCGCCGCCAAGGCGCTGGAGGACATCGCCCGCGCAGATCGCCTGCGCCTGATTGCGGCCATCGACCGGCTCGCCGAAAACCCAGCCGCCGGCAGCGTGCTCAAGGGTGAACTGTCCGGTCTGCGCCGCGTGCGGGCGGGCAACTATCGTATCGTTTACGAGGTGCAGGCCGATGAACTGGTGGTGCTGGTCGTGCGCATCGGACACCGCCGCGATATCTACCGCTGAGAGTGGTCTTGAAATAACCATGCCTTTATCTGCGGGCCAGCTGTCGCAGGGGCTGCAAAGACCCGATCTTCCCGTCGAATGAAGGGAATTCCTAAAATCGCCACTTCACGACCCTCTCCTCGTGAATCAGAATCAAGCGACGGCATATTTATCGTCTTTCTTGCCTTGCACAGTACAGGCAACGTCCCACCAACCCACAATCACCCAAGCGTACAGGCGTACAGGCGTACAGGCGTACAGGCGTAGCCGCCGACAGTCCAGGGGTCTTCAACGATGCGCAAATAATTCATCGACAAATTGCGCCAAAGGATACGACGCGAATCAGACAAAGCCGACAACATCTTTTCCGGCTCCATACTTTTTCAACGAAAAATCATCCAGTTGCCAACCGGCCCCGATCTTGCTCTGGCTGCCGGGCCGGCGCCGTGCCGGCGTTGCGAGCGGCGACGCCCATGCCCATCTTCGACTTTCACTGCGAGGCCTGCGGCCAGACTTTCGAACTGCTGGTGCGCAGCGACCCGCCGGCATGTCCGCAGTGCGGCAGCGCGCGCGTTGCCAAGCAGGTGTCGGCGCCGAACGCGCCCGGCAGATCGAAGGCAATCCTCGCCAGCGCGCGCCGCCAGGCAGCGCGCGAGGGGCACTTCAGCCATTACGCCCGCTCGGAAAAACCGCGCGTGTAGCGTGGCTGCCGACACACCCCGCCGTCCTGGAGGCGCCATGTCCACCGAAGCCTATGAGCTGCCCGCCGTCTTCCGCCACCATGTGTTCTGCTGTTACCAGCAGCGGCCGCCGGGCCATCCGCGCGGCAGTTGCGCAACCAGCGGCGCGGCGCCCCTGTGGGACCGTCTCGGCCGGCAGCTGCAGGCGAAGAACCTCGCCGATGTCGGCATGGCCGCGACCGGGTGCCTGGGCTTTTGCGGCGCGGGGCCACTGATGGTGGTCTACCCGGCCGGCGTCTGGTATCAGCCGAGGTCCACCGAAGACATCGACGAGATCGTGCAGACCCATCTGGCCGGCGACGGCATCGTCGAGCGGCTGGTGGTGGTTCTGAAGCCCTGAGCGCATTCACCGCGCTCCTCCATCCGGCCGAGCCCTCCTCCTCTTGTCCGAGGTTGGCCCCGCCCCATCCGCAGGACAGCGCCGGGCGGGTGCGTGGTCAGCCGCCAGCGCCATGCCTACGGGTTGGCCGCCGGACTGGGGGAGACAACTTGATTCGGATCGCTTTCCTCGACCGCGAACGGCCCACCGGGTTGAGGCAGCAAAGCTGCCCCCCTAAGATGGAAATTGTCCTTGCAATTCCGGAATCATGATCCACAATTGCAAGGATGATTGCCCGCCGACTCGCCGCCGAACTGGACTCCGCCCTGGCCGAAGCGCCCGCCGTGGCGCTGCTCGGGCCGCGTCAGGTCGGCAAGACCACCCTGGCGCTCGAAGTGGCCAGCACGCGACCGGCGGTGTACCTCGACCTGGAGTCCGCGGCCGACCGCGCGAAGCTCGCCGAGCCCGAGCTGTATCTCGCCGCGCACGCGGACAAACTGGTGATCCTCGACGAAATCCAGCGCACACCGCAGTTGTTCCAGAGCCTGCGCGGGCTCATCGACGCCGGCCGGCGCAGCGGTCAGGGAGTGGGCCGCTTTCTGGTGCTGGGCTCGGCGTCGATCGAGCTGCTCAGGCAATCGAGCGAGTCGCTCGCCGGGCGCATCCGCTATCTGGAGCTCGCCCCGCTCGACGCCGCCGAGGTCGGGCGCGAGCAGCAGGATGCGCTGTGGCTGCGCGGCGGGTTTCCGCAGAGCCTGCTGGCCGCATCCGATGCGGCAAGCCTGCGCTGGCGGATGGATTTCATCCACACCTATCTCGAACGCGACATCCCGCAGCTTGGCCCGCGCATCCCGGCGGAAACCTTGCGCCGGCTGTGGACCATGCTCGCCCACAGCCAGGGCGGCCTGCTCAAGGCCGCCGCGCTCGCCCGCGCCCTGGCACGGCAACGTGCGCAAGCGCCTGGTCAAGTCGCCCAAGGTGTACGTCCGCGACAGCGGCCTGGTGCACGCGCTGCTCGGCATCGGCGACCGCGAGGCGCTGCTCGCGCACCCCGTGGCGGGCGGGAGCTGGGAGGGCATGGCAATCGAATCTCTGATCGCCGCCGCGCCGCGTGGCACCGAGGCCCATTTCTTCCGCACCGCGGCCGGCGCCGAGATCGACCTGCTGTTGCAACTGCCCGGCCGGCGCGCACCCTGGGCCATCGAGATCAAGCGCGCAATCGCCCCGAAAATCGAACGGGGTTTCCACGCCGCCTGCGAGACCGTGGCGCCGGAGCGCTGCTGGGTGGTATATGGCGGTACGGAACGGTTTCCCATCGCAGCAGGCGTCGACGCAATCGTTCTTGTCGACCTGTGCGCGGAGCTGGCCGCGGCATGAGCCCGTTCACCTTGTAGAGGCTCGGGTAGCATGTTGGTGCCGAGTGGGTGGTTCATCGAGGCGCGCGCCGGCATTTTGTATTCCTCGTTTGGGAGCGTCTAGCGTGGATAACGGCAGCAACCTTGCCTGGATCGCCAACTTCATCTGGGGCATTGCCGACGACGTGCTGCGGGATCTGTACGTGCGCGGCAAATACCGCGACGTGATCCTGCCCATGACCGTGCTGCGCCGGCTGGATGCCGTGCTCGAACCCACCAAGCAGGCGGTGCTCGACATGCGCCGGCTACTCGACCGCGACGGCATCACCCACCAGGATGCGGCGCTGCGCCAGGCGGCCGGGCAGGCGTTCTACAACACCTCGCCGTTCCTGCTGCGCGACCTCAAGGCACGCGCCAGTCAGCAGCAGCTCAAGGCCGACTTCGAGGCGTACCTCGACGGCTTCTCGCCGAACGTGCAAGACATCCTCGAGAAGTTCGAATTTCGCAACCAGATCCCGCGCCTCTCCAAGGCCGACGCCCTCGGCACGCTGATCGAGAAGCTCCTCTCCCCCGAGGTCAACCTCAGCCCGCAGCCGGTTCTGAACGCCGACGGTACGGTGAAGCAGCCGGGCCTCGACAACCATGGAATGGGCACCGTCTTCGAAGAGCTGGTTCGGCGCTTCAACGAGGACAACAACGAAGAGGCCGGCGAGCACTGGAC
>JADLCO010000185.1 GCA_020847115.1 Pseudomonadales bacterium
CCAGTGCCGTCATCACCCAGAACGTCGACGGCCTGCACCAGGCCGCCGGCGTGCCCGATGACCGGGTGATCGAACTGCATGGCAATACCACCTATGCGCGCTGCCTCGACTGCAGCGCCCACCACGAGCTGGCACCGATCCGCGCCGCCTTTCTGCGCGATGAAACGCTGCCGGTCTGTGAACGCTGCGGTGGTCTGGTGAAGACCGCCACCATCTCCTTCGGCCAGGCGATGCCGGAGGACGCCATGGCTCGCGCCGAGGCCGCCACCCGCGACTGCGACCTGTTTCTGGTGCTGGGCTCGTCGCTGGTGGTCCAGCCGGCCGCAGGCTTTCCGCTGCTCGCCAAGCGGGGCGGCGCACAGCTCGCCATCGTCAACCGCGAACCCACGCCGTTGGATGACGCGGCCGATCTGGTCCTGCACGCGCCCATCGGCGCCACCCTGGGCGCGGCAGTCGAGGTCGATTGAGGCGACTCGCGCCGGTGGCGGTCGGTTGACAACCGCCGGGCCCCTTGCCAGTGTTCGGCGCCGATCATTCCAAGACCAAGACCAAGACCAAGACCAAGACCAAGACCAACAAGAAGCAAAGGAGCCACCATGACCACCGGAGACCCGCGCCCAGCCGGGGATGACACCATCTATCACCACGACCAGGCCGAGAATCTTCCGGTTCACACCCACCACGACGCTGAGGTGCTGGCCGAGGCGCGGGCCCACGGTTACTGGCGCGCCAATCTGCGGGTGCTGACAGTGTTGCTGGGAGCCTGGGCGTTTGTGGCCATTGGCTGCGGCGTGCTGCTCGGCGACTGGCTGGACCAGTTCCGCGTGGGTGGCTTTCCGCTCGGCTTCTGGTTCACCCAGCAGGGCGCGATGCTGATCTTCGTGGCGCTGATCGCCATCTATCACCTGTGGATGACGCGCCTCGAGCGCATCCACGGCGTCGACGACGATCCCGATGCAGCGCCGGAGCAACCCCGGCGATGAGCGTCCAGGGCTACAGCTATCTGTTCGTCGGGCTCTCGTTCGCGCTCTACATCGCCATCGCGATCTGGTCGCGGGCCGCCTCCACCCGCGAGTTCTACGTCGCCGGCGGCGGCGTGCACCCCATCATCAACGGCATGGCCACCGGCGCCGACTGGATGAGCGCGGCGTCCTTCCTGTCCGTGGCCGGACTGATTGCCTTCGCCGGCCGCGACGGCTCGGTCTACCTGATCGGCTGGACCGGCGGCTTCGTGCTGCTGGCCCTGCTGCTGGCACCCTATCTGCGCAAGTTCGGCCGCTTCACGGTGCCGGAGTTCGTCGGCGACCGTTATTACTCCGACACCGCGCGCGTGGTGGCGGTGATCTGCCTGCTGTTCATCTCCTTCACCTACATCGCCGGGCAGATGCGCGGCGTGGGCATCGTGTTCTCGCGCTTTCTCGAGATCGACATCGATGCCGGCGTGGTGGTGGGCATGGCGATCGTGTTCGTGTACGCGGTGCTGGGCGGCATGAAGGGCATCACCTACACCCAGGTGGCCCAATACTGCGTGCTGATCTTCGCCTTTCTGGTGCCGGCGGTGTTCCTGTCGATCCTGTTCACCGGCAACCCGAGTCCCCAGCTCGGCTTCGGCGGCCAACTCGCCGACGGCTCCGGGCTCACCGTGCTGGAGAAACTCGACCGGGTCGTCGGCGAGTTGGGTTTTGCGCCGTACTCGCAGAGCCAGCGCGACCTGGTCGATTCCGCCGCCATCGTGGTCGCGCTGATGATCGGCACCGCCGGTCTGCCCCATGTGATCGTGCGCTTCTTCACCGTGCCGCGGGTCTCGGATGCGCGCCGCTCGGCGGGCTGGGCGCTGTTCTTCATCTGCGTGATGTACACCACCATCCCGGCGGTCGCGGTGTTCGCGCGGCTCAACCTCTCCACCACGGTCAACGAGGTGCCCTATGTCCAGGCGCCGGCCTGGGTGAAGAACTGGGAGAACACCGGGCTGATCGCCTGGCAGGACAAGAATGGGGACGGCGTCATCCAGTACCGTGCCGGTACGGCCTTCGCGCCGCCCAAGCCGGAGTTTGCCGACGGGCGCGGCAGCCACGGCCAGCGCCTGGTCACCAACGCGCCGACGGCAAATGCCAACGAGCTCTATGTCGATCCCGATATCCTGGTGATGGCGAATCCCGAGATCGCCGATCTGCCCGGCTGGGTGGTGGGGCTGATCGCCGCCGGTGCCGTCGCCGCGGCACTGTCCACCGCCGCCGGGCTGTTGCTGGTGATCTCCAGCGCCATCTCCCACGATCTGCTCAAGCGCACCTTCGCCCCGAACATCGGCGAGCGCGGCGAACTGCGCTGCGCGCGGCTGGCCTCGGCGGCGGCGGTGCTGATCGCCGGCTGGTTCGGCATCCATCCGCCGGCCTTCGTCGCCCAGACCGTGGCCTTCGCCTTCGGGCTGGCGGCCGCCACCCTGTTTCCGGCGATCCTGCTCGGCATCTTCTCCAAACGCGCCAACCGGCCGGGCGCGATAGCGGGGATGCTCGCTGTCCTGGTGTTCACGCTCGGCTACATCGTGTATTTCAATTTTGTAGCGCCGGAACTGAACCAGCCGGAACACTGGCTGTGGGGCATCTCGCCCACAGGCATCGGCACCCTGGGCGCGGCGCTCAATGTCCTGGTCGCGCTGACGGTCAGCGCGCTGACCGCACCGCCGCCGGCCGCGGTGCAGGATCTGGTCGACGACATCCGCATTCCCACGGGCGCCGGCATCGCCCACCATCACTGAACCCACAGCGCCGACCCGACAGGAGCAACGCCATGGACACAGCACGTCCCACCAGGACCCGCGAATACCGCGAATTCGTGATGGAGAGCAGCCGCTGGGACGGCTTTCAGTTCCGCGACGACGACATCCTGATCTGCACTCCGGCCAAGTGCGGCACCACCTGGACCCAGATGATCTGCGCCCAGCTGATCCTGCGCACCCCGCAACTCGAGCAGCCGCTGACCCAGTACTCGCCCTGGCTGGATGCCTTGTTCGCGCCGAAGGAAGCCGTGCACGCCCAGCTCGCCGCCCAGACTCACCGGCGCTTCATCAAGACCCACACGCCGCTCGACGGTCTGCCCTGGTCGGACTCGGTGCGCTATATCTGCGTGGGCCGCGATCCGCGCGACATGCTGGTCTCGCTGCGCCACCACATGGCCAACATGAAGCCCGAGTCCTTCCCGCTGCTGGCGGCCAACGCCAGCGGCCCCTGGTCGCCGCCGCCGCACCCGCCGGCAGATTTCCGCGAATGGTTCCGGGCCTGGATCGGGAGCAGCGGCACTTACAGCGAAGGCACCGCCACCTCCGACGTGCTCCATTACGTGCAGAGCTTCTGGCGCTACCGCCACCTGCCCAATGTGCTGATGGTGCACTACGGCGACCTCAAGGCAGATCGCGAAGGGGAGATGCGCCGCATCGCCCGGTTTCTCGATATCGACATTCCCGAGCCCGAGTGGCCGGCGCTGGTGGCCGCTGCGGGCTTCGAGAACATGAAGGCCAACGCCACCCAGCTCGCGCCCCAGGTCACCGACGATGTCTGGCGCGACCCCGGCCAGTTCTTCCACAAGGGCGAATCCGGCCAGTGGCGGGAACTGCTGACCGAGGACGATCTCGCGCTCTATCGGCGCGTGATGGACGAGCGCCTGGAGCCCGACCTCGCCCACTGGCTGGAACACGGCCGCCTCGGCTGACGCCGACCGGCCGCACACCCGCAACCCGCTCGGGAGACCTGCCATGACCCAGCCGCTCTACACTGTCCGCCAGCTCGCCTATGTGGTGCGGGACCTGGACGCCGCGCTGCGCTACTGGACCGAAACCCTGCACGCCGGCCCCTTCTTCGTGCTCGAGCACTGCCCGCTCGCCGACCAGCGCTACTACGGGCAGCCCGCTGCCACCGACATCACGGTGGCGCTCGGCAACAGCGGCGCCCTGCAGATCGAGCTGATCCAGCAGCACGACGCCGGACCCTCGGTGTACCGGGATTTCCTCGACGCGGGCCGCAGCGGCGTGCACCACATCGGCCTGATGCCGGTGGATTACGCGGCCCAGTGCGCCCACTACCGCGCCCTCGGCCACCGCGCCGCCTTCGAGTGCAGCCTGGGCGGCGCGCCCGTGGTCTACTTCGACACCATCGAGCGCGTCGGCCACTACATCGAGCTGTGGGACAACAGCCCAGTGTTCAAGGACCTGTTCCAGATGATCGAGGACGCTGCCAGCGGCTGGGATGGTCGTGATCCGGTGCGCCCGCTATCCGTTTGAAGCCCTTATTCCTTCCGTCATCAGGAGTTCCACCCGTGTCCGACCAAGCCAAGCAGGACAGACCAGAACAAGCCGAATTCCGCGCCCAGTGCCGCGCCTGGCTCGCGGCCAACCCGCTGCCGGAACCGCCGGTGCGGCTGCCGCAATCGGCGATCGAGATCATGCACACCGCGCAGCTCGAGTACCTGCGCGACTGGCAGCGCCAGGCCTACGAGGCGGGCATGGTGGGCTGTGACTACCCGGTGGCCTCGGGCGGCGCCGGGCGCCGCGACTGCCAGCTCATCGCCAACCAGGAGATGCAGCGCGCCGGGCGGCCCTTCCTGCCCAACATCCTCGGCCTCGGCATGGCCGCGCCCACCATCCAGATCCACGGCAATGACTTCCAGCGTGAGAACCTGCTGCCGCGGCTGTTCTCCTGCGCCGACATCTGGTGCCAGGGCTTCAGCGAGCCGGGCGCGGGGTCGGATCTCGCCAATGTGCAGACCCGTGCCGAGCGCTACGGCGACGGCTGGCGCATCACCGGCCACAAGGTGTGGACCTCGCTGGCCCACTTCGCCGACTGGATGATCCTGCTCGCGCGCAGCGACCGCGCCCACAAGTACGAGGGCATGACCTACTTCGTGGTGCCCATCAAGGCGAATCTCGGCAAGACCGTGACGGTGCGGCCGCTGATCAAGATCACCGGCGAGACCGGCTTCAACGAAGTGTTCTTCGACGGTCTGGAAATTCCCGACCACTACCGCGTCGGCGAAATCGGTCAGGGCTGGGAAGTGGCGCAGACCACGCTGCTGCACGAACGCGGCGCCGGCCCCTGGGTGACGCCGTCGAGCGGCCGCGGCGGCGACCCGGAGCGCAACATCGCCGATGCCTGGGGCCTGCTGGAACTGGCCCGCCGCTCGCCGCGCGCCGGCAGGACCGCCGCCGACGACCCGGTGCTGCGCGACCGCATCATGCAGCTCATCATCCGCCAGGAAGGCTCCCGGCAGGGCGCGCGCCGCGCCCGGGTGCCGGCGCTGTGCGACCACCCGCAGCGCATCCCGCTGCAGGCCAAGCTGGTGATGTCCGAGATCCGCCAGGACGTGTGTGCGCTGGCGATGGAGCTCCAGGGCGCTGCCGGCACCCTGTCGATCGGCGATGCCAACGCCCCCGAGGGCGGCGAATGGGCGCTCGGCTACCTCAATTCCTACGGGGTCACCATCGCCGCCGGCACCAATGAGATCCAGCGCAACATCCTGGGCGAGCGCGTGCTCGGCCTCGCCAAATCCAAGTGAGAACGCCATGACCCAACCCAAGGATTTCGGCTTCGACGCCGACGCCGCCCTGCTGCGCGACACCGCACGCCAGTTCCTGCTCGACCAGCTGCCCACCGAGGCCCTGCACCGGCTGGTGGCGAGCGATCACGACCCGCACCGGGCGCCCACCAACAACTGGAACCCGGCGCTGTGGCGGCAGATCGTCGAACTGGGCTGGACCACGGTCGCGGTGCCCGAGACCGCCGGCGGCGCCGGCCTCCCCCTGGTGGCGCTCGCCGCGCTCGCCGAGGAGGTGGGCCGCGCCGCCCTGCCCTCGCCTTTCCTCGCCACCGCTGCCGCGACGCTGGTGCTGCGCCAGTGCCAGGGCGCCGGCACCCGTGACCTGCTCGGCGAGATCGCCGCAGGGCGCACCGCGACGCTCGCCATCACCCCACGCAGCGGCGCCTGGGAAACCGCGGCCTGCGATCTCTATCTCGACAACGGCAAACTGCACGGCAGCGCCTGGTATGTGCAGGACGCCGCCAAGGCCGAAGTGCTGATCGCCAAGGCCGCGCACCGCGATGGCCTCGCCCTGGTCGCCGTGCCGGTGACCGCTGCAGGCGTCGAGCTGGTGCCGGACTCCATCCTCGACCTCACCCGCGACCAGGCCCACGTCCACTTCCACGGCGTTGCGGTGGACACTGCGCAAATTCTTGCCGCGCCCGGCGCCGGTGCCGCCACCCTGGACGCGGCCTGGCCCGGCGTGCTCACGCTGGTCGCCGCCGACCTCTGCGGCGCCGGCGAATGGCTATTGCAGACCACCGCCGAATACGCCCGCACCCGAGAACAGTTCGGCCGCACCATCGGCTTCTTCCAGGCCATCAAGCACCCGTTGGTGAACCTGATGATCCAGCTCGACCACGCCCGCTCGCTCACCTACAACGCCGCCTGCGCCCTCGACCACGAGCCCGAGCGCGCCCCGGCCCTGGCGCGCATGGCCAAGGCCGCCGCCGCGGACGCCGGCGCCTTCGGCGCCAGCCGCGCCATCCAGTTCCACGGCGGCATCGGCTTCACCTGGGAGTGCGCGGTGCACCTCTACACCAAGCGCCAGAAGCACAATCAGATTCTCTACGGCGATGCGAGCTACCAGCGGGCGCGGCTGGCGGAGTTGTTGTTCGGAGTCTGAGCTTACCGCACCAAGTCTGGTAAACACCTGGAGCGCTCGAAGCGTTGACCCCTTGGCGCGCAGCGCTTGGATTCCGGAACCACGGCACCGCGCGCCTGGAGACCATTCGTCGCACAGATCGTCAACTTGCATATCGAGAAACTGCCGGAAGGCGTCTACCTCGCCACGTCCGATGACGTGCCGGGCCTGGTGGCCCAGGGGCGCACCCTGGTCGAGACCCTGGAGATCGCCCGTGACGTGGCGCGCCGCCTGATGGAAGCGCGGGCTGCACGCCACACCCCCGCCTAACTGCGGGAGGCCGGAGATTCCTTCGATTACCCTCTGGTGGTAAGCAGCTGAGTGGGGCGGCTCGCCGGCTGGCGCTACCGCGACACTGCCCTTCCGCATCACGCCGGAGAGATGCCCGAAGGCATGCTCCGTGCGATTCACAATCAGGCGGGGATCGAACCGGAAACGTTTTTGCAGGCGAAGTAGAAAATCACCCCAAGAAATCGCGTCACCTTACAGGCAATTCAGCCCGACCGTTGAGCAGCGATTGATTTGAAATGTTATTCCAACCGCGCCAGCGCACTCGTCGATCGGGAACGTGCATTCAACTATCGTCATCGTGGCCGAATCGCTGGAAGCGAAATGGATGTCGAACGCCATGGTTTTACCGAGGACACCAATTGAGACGCGTGCGGATTGGCCGTCAAGGTCACCCTCCAGGGGGAGCCAACTTAGGTCCTCTGCGTCGAGCCAGCCTATGCTCAGGTGGCCAGCGTCGTCCTTCTGTATATCCAAAAGCACGGTGGAGTCACTGGGTTCAGTCCAATGCCCCGTCGGATCGAAGCCCGGTGCCGGCACCGTGGTCAACCGCTCGATCACGAAGTTCTGCTTGCTCTCCTGCCAGGTGACCACCGCGCCCTGCCCCGGCCCTGGAAAGTTGGGCACCAGCGCGGTCTTGCTCAGACCTGGAATGAATTCCCCGCCCAGCGTGGTGACGGTGAAGGTGCGGGTCGCGAACAGCACGCCGTCGGCATAGGCGCGGGCGGTGTGGGTTCCGGGGCCGAGCAGGTTGTAGTTGTAGAGCAGACCGAAGCCGTTGTCGGTATCGCCGCACACCGAGGCGGTATCGCCGCGGCTGGTTCCGTAAGCGGCCTTCTTCAGCGGCCCGCCGTCGAAGCCCACTTCAATCCGGCTGGCGCCGCAGTGCCAGCCGGAGATCAGGCCGATGCCGGATTCGCTGCCGTCCGGCGCCGGATTTTCGAGATTGCCCTGCGCCCGGGCGACGCCGGCCGCAAGTGACAGGACGGTGAACGCTGCGCCCAGCAGCCGTTTCGGTGCATTTGAAGTCATGGCCTTTCCCTCTGCTGATCCCTGGTCCGGCGAGACCCGCTCAGCCGCGGATTCCCGCGGACTACCCGGGCACTACTATAGCCAACTCCATCGATTCCCGGCCAACGGCGCCGGTGATTCAGATTCTTTCGGCGGGGGCATTCCGCGGAAATCCACTGCCGGCGGATTCAGTACCAGCTACGAACTGTGCGATCCGCCGCGGTAGGCGATGGCTTCTCGGCCGAGCAGTGCCTTCATCGCGCCGGCCGGATCCGTCAGCCGGCAGCCTCCGCCAGCCGCCGGATCTTGGCCACCATCGCGCGCAGGCCGTTGCCGCGCGTGGGCGAGATGTGGCGCAGCAGGTCGAGACTTGCGAAGTAGCCTTCGATGTCGGCGGCAAGAATCTGCGCCGGCGTGCGGTCGTTGAACGCGGCGAGCACGATGGCGGCGAGGCCGCGCACGATCAGGGCGTCGGAGTCGACCGCGAACTGGAGCCGACCGGTGGCCGGATCGGTGCGGTGCACGATCCACACCTGGCTCTGGCAGCCGTGGATGAAGTTTTCCTCGGTCTTGCAGGCATCCGGCAGCGGCGGCAGCTCGCGGCCGAGCTCGATCAGATAGCGGTAGCGGTCTTCCCAGTCGTCGAAGAAGGCGAAGCTCTCGGTGACGTCGTCAGCTCCGATGCTGCGCCCGAACGGTACCCGCTCGAACACGCTGGAGAGATCGGCGCCGCCTTCCATCAGTAGCTGTCCATCAGTGGCTGTCCATCAGGTAGCTGTCCATCAATAAATGCCCAGTTCGAGCTGCGCGGCCTCGGACATGCGCTCGCGGCTCCAGGGCGGATCGAACACCAGATCCACTTTCACTTCGTTCACGTTGGGCACCTTGCCGACGCGGTATTTGACGTCGTCCACCAGCACCGGCCCCATGCCGCAGCCGGGCGCGGTGAGGGTCATGGTGATGGTGACGCGGTGGCCGTCGATGCGGCAGTCGTAGATCAGCCCCAGTTCGACGAGGTTGACCGGGATCTCCGGATCGTAGATGGAAGCCAGCGCCTGCCACACCTGGTCGGGATCGACCGCATTGGAAGTCGGCGGCGGAAATTCCAGCTCCACCGCTTCGAGGCCCAGCGCATCGGCATCGGTGCCGTCGACGCGCGCCAGGTTGCCGCCGACATTGACGGTGTAGCTGCCGCCCAGAGCCTGGGTGATGCCGACGAAGGTGTCGCGGGGGATGGTGATGCGGGTGCCGGAGGGGACCAGCCGCGCCGGGCAGTCCCGCCGTACCACCACCATGCGCCGTTCCATGCTCAGACTCCGAAGGATTCGCCGCAGCCGCACTCCACCTGGGCGTTGGGGTTGCGGAACTTGAGCACGGAGTTGAGGCCTTCCACCACCAGATCGATCTCGGTGCCGCGTACCAGCGGCAGCGCCTCGGGATCGACGTACACCGAGAGGTCCTCGGCGACGGCGTATTCGGCGTCTTCGCCACGCGGCTCGGTGACCAGATCGATCTGGTACATGTAGCCCGAGCAGCCGCTGGTGGTGACGCCGATGCGCACTGCGCGCGCGCCGCTGCGCTCGAGCTGGCGGCGGACGTGGCCAATGGCGGCGGGCGTCATGCGCACGCCCTCGTGGGCGGTGGGATCGAAAGTCTCCACGGACATTGAATGACTCCCCGAAAACTACCGAAGAAAACCCAGCGCCTTGTCGAGCGCAACGAGCAGGCGATCGACTTCGGCAAGGGTGTTGTAGGGCGCCAGCGAGGCGCGCACCGTGCCGGGAATGCCGAAGCGGGCCATCAGCGGCATGGTGCAGTGGTGTCCGGCACGCACCGCCACGCCCTGTTGGTCGAGCAGCACGCCGACGTCGGTGGGATGCACGCCATCGACCACGAAGGACGCGATCGCGGCGCGCGCCGCGGCGGTGCCGATGCGGCGCACCCCGGCGATGGCATCGAGGCCGGTATCGAGCCGCGCGAGCAATTCACGCTCGTGGCGCTCGGCCGCGTCTCGATCCAGATTCTGAAGCCAGGCCACGGCGGCGCCGAGGCCGATGGCGCCGGCGATATGGGGCGTGCCGGCCTCGAATTTCCAGGGCACCTGGGCGTAGGTGGTGCCATCGAACGAGACCCGCTCGATCATTTGGCCGCCGCCTTGCCAGGGCGGCATGGCGTCGAGCAGTTCGCGGCGCCCGTAGAGCACGCCGATGCCGGTGGGGCCGAACAGCTTGTGCCCGGACAACGCGTAGAAATCGGCACCCAGCGCGCGCACGTCCACCTCGAAGTGGTTGATCGCCTGGGCGCCGTCGATCAGCACCAGGGCACGGGCGGCATGGGCCATGCGCGCGATCTCGGCCACCGGATTGACGGTGCCCAGCACGTTCGACATCTGGGTGATCGCCACCAGCCGGGTGCGCTCACCGAGCAGCCCGGGCAGCGCTTCCAGATCCAGGGCGCCGTCATCGGTGATCGGCAGCACCCGAATGCGCGCGCCGGTGGCCGCCGCCACCATCTGCCAGGGCACGATGTTGGCGTGGTGCTCCATGGTGGTGAGCAGGATCTCGTCACCCGGTTGCAGGTTTGCCCGCCCCCAGCTGTTGGCGACCAGATTGATGCTCTCGGTGGTGCCGCGTGTCCAGAGGATCTCCTCGCGCGCCACGCCGCCGAGAAACTCCGCCACCCGTTCGCGCGCCTGCTCCATGGCCTCGGTGGCGCGGCTGGCGAGTGCATGGGCGCCGCGGTGGACATTGGCATTGTCGTGGCGGTAGTAGTGAGCAATGGCATCGATCACCGCCGCCGGCTTCTGCATGGTGGCGGCATTGTCGAGATAGACGAGCGGCTGACCGTTCACCTGCTGATCGAGTATCGGGAACTCGCGCCGCACCGCGTCGACGTCAAAGCCAGCGATCACCCGGGAATTCATTGTTCCTCCTCTGCGGATGCTACAAAGGCAGCGTGCAACGCGGGTCGTATCGACTCGCGCACCGCGGCGAGCGGCAGCGCCTCGATGATTTCACCGAGAAAGGCAAAACTCAGCAGCGCGCGTGCGCTGGCTTCATCGATTCCGCGCGAGCGCAGATAAAACAGCGCTCCGGCGTCGAGCTGGCCGAGTGTGGCGCCGTGCGCGCACTTCACGTCATCGGCGTAGATTTCCAGCTCCGGCTTGAGGTCGATCTCCGCGCCCCGGGTCAGCAGCAGCCCGCGCGCCTGGAGTTCGGCGTCGGTCTTGCACGCACCGGGATGGATATGGATGCGGCCGTTCAGAATCGCCCGCGAGGTTTCGCCCGCGATCAGACGAAACTGCTGCCGCGAGCTGCACCGCGGCGCGGCGTGTTCGAGATTCATCTGGTGATCGAGGTGGCCGGCGCCGCGGGTAAGACCGGCGCCGCGCACCGCGACCTCGGCGCCCGGACCGGTGAGTCGGATGTCGATCTCGTTGCGGCGAAAGGCCGCGCCGCGCTCGACCAGCGACAGGTCGTAACCCGCGTCGCGGCCGACCGCGACCGCGAGCGCCCCGAGCCAGCGGCCGGCACCGGCAGCGGTCGCCAGGTGCAGGTGATCGAGTCGGGCGCCGGCTGCCAACACGATCTCGACCACCGCATTGGTGAACATGGGCGCACCGCCGACCTGGCGCTCGACCAGCGTGGCCCGCGCACCCTCTTCCAGCACCACCAGCACGCGCGGGTGCGCGCCGCGCGCCGTCGCGTCCACACTCTGGGCGATGACCAGCTCGATGGGGCGGTCGATGCGCGCACCGGCCGCGACCTGGATCAGCAGGCCGTCTTCGACCAGCGCGCCGTTGAGCGCCACGAAGGGCCGGCCCGAGGTGGTGGCGATGCGGCCCAGATGGGCTTGCGCGGCGACCAGTCGCGACCCCGACAACAGCGAGAAAGGCGTGACGGAGAGCCCCGCCGCCAGTGGTCCGGAGAGGGGCTGGGGCACCCCATCGAGGATCACCAGGCGCTGCGCATCGAGACCCGGGATGGATTCAATGTGCGCCGTGCTGGGCGCCGCGCGGTCGAGCAGGCCGGCTTCCAGCAGCGGGCCGATGCGGCTGTATTTCCAGGATTCGGTCTTGGGCGTCGGCAGCTCGCCGGCGGCAAAGGCGGCGGCGCCCGCGGCGCGCAGTTCCTGCAGCAGCCCGGCGGCTGGCGTCTGTGCGGCGATGCGCCGGCGCGCCTGCTCACGGAAGATCTCGCTGCCCTGGGCGCGCAGGCGCGCCCGCGTGCCCGTTAACTCGTTGCTTTGTACGCTGCTGCTCATGGCTTCAGGCCACCTCGTCCAGCAACCAGCCGTAGCCTTTTTCTTCCAGCTCCAGCGCCAGCTCACGGCCTCCTGAACGCAGGATGCGGCCGGCGGCCAGCACGTGCACGCGATCCGGCACCACGTGGTTCAGCAGGCGCTGGTAGTGGGTGACCAGGACGATGGCGCGCTCCGCTGAACGCAAGGCGTTGACGCCCTCGGACACCACCTGCAGGGCGTCGATGTCGAGTCCGGAGTCGGTCTCGTCGAGCAGCGCCAGGCGCGGCTGCAAGAGCAGCATCTGGAGAATTTCGTTGCGCTTTTTTTCGCCGCCGGAAAAGCCTTCGTTGACGCCGCGCTTGAGGAATTCAGGGTCCAGGTGCAACCGCTTGCTGGTCTCGCGCGCGAGCTTCATGACCTCGACCGCGGACAGCGCCGGTTCACCGCGCGCGCTGCGGATGGCATCCAGGGCCGCGCGCAGGAATTCCATGTTGGAGACGCCGGGGATTTCGACCGGGTACTGAAAGCCGAGAAAGACACCGGCCCGGGCCCGCTCTTCCACCGACAGGGCCAGCAGATCCTGGCCCAGGTATTCGATTCGACCGCCGGTGACCTCATAGCCCTCGCGGCCGGCCAGTACCGCCGCCAGAGTGCTCTTGCCCGAGCCGTTGGGGCCCATGATGGCGTGGACCTCGCCGGCGCGGATCTCCAGGCTCAGGCCCTTGAGGATCGGAGTGCCGTCGACGCTGGCGTACAGATCAGTGATTTTCAGCATGAATCATCGACTCTCTTTACCAATTCCCGTTACCAATTCCCGTTGCCAATTCCCGGGCGCTCAGCCCACCGCGCCTTCGAGGCTGACTTCGAGCAGCTTGCCGGCCTCCACCGCGAACTCCATGGGCAGCTCGCGAAAGACCTGCTTGCAGAAACCGTTGACGATCATCGACACCGCCTTTTCCGGGTCCAGGCCCCGCTGACGGCAGAGGAACAGCTGATCCTCGCTGACTTTGGAGGTGGTGGCCTCGTGTTCCACCGTGGCCGAGGGGTTGCGGCTTTCGATGTAGGGAAAGGTGTGGGCGCCGCAGCGATCGCCGATCAGCAGTGAATCGCACTGGGTGTGGTTGCGCGCGTTTTCGGCGCCGGCGGTGATATGCACCAGACCACGGTAGGAATTCTCCGCCTGCATCGCGCTGATGCCCTTGGAGACGATGGTGGAGCGGGTGTTGCGGCCGACGTGGATCATCTTGGTGCCAGTGTCGGCCTGCTGGCGGCCGCGGGTCAGGGCCACCGAATAGAACTCGCCCACCGAGTTGTCGCCCTGCAGCACCACCGAAGGATATTTCCAGGTGATCGCCGAGCCGGTCTCCACCTGGGTCCACGACACTTTCGAGCGTTTGC
>JADLCO010000186.1 GCA_020847115.1 Pseudomonadales bacterium
CTTCGATGTGAAAGTGGTGTTCGGTGAATACGAAGCCGTACTAGCCTGTTTCATCGAGAAAGCGCGACTGCTCCACCAGATTTTTGAGCATGGTCTGGTAGAGGTCGGTGCGCACCCCGGCCATGCCCTTTTCGATCTCGGCGCGCGGGCCGATGGTCGGCATTGAAAATACGCCTACTTCCATTTTTCTTTCCCCTGTAGTGATGGCGCCGTTCGCTTGGCGACACAATGTTGTGAAGTGAATGTTGTGAAGTGGATGCTGCAAAAAACCACGAAAACTGAACCAAAAAGCCCCGCCGGGGCGGGGCACGCTCGGCCTCAACAGGCGGTGGCACCGCCGTCCACCACCATGGCGTGACCGGTGACGAACGACGCCTGATCGGAACACAGCCAGACCGCGGCCTCGCCGATCTCGGTGGGCACACCGAAGCGGCCGATGGGTTCGAAGCCGATCATCGCCTGCTCCATTTTCGGATTGACGGAAAACATCCGCTCCAGCATAGGCGTGCGGATCACCCCCGGGCACACCGCATTGACCCGAATGCCCTTGGTGGCGTACTCCAGCGCCGCGGTCTTGGTCAGGCCGACCACGCCGTGCTTGGCGGCGACATAGGCACCCGCATTCTTCGAGCCCACCAGACCGGCGATCGAGGCGGTGCTGACGATGGCACCCGGCCCACCCTGCGCCAGGAACTGCTTGACCTGATTCTTGATGCAGAGGAACACGCCCTTGAGATTGACGTTGTAGTTGAAGTCGAAGTTTTCCTCGGTGCATTCGTGGATACGGGTCCAGGCGCCTTCCACGCCGGCATTGTTGTAGGCGCAGTCGAGCCGCCCGTAGGCGTCCACCGTGGCTTTCACCAGGTTTTCCACCTCGGCCCCTTTCGATACGTCGCAGCGCACGAACAGCGCCTCGCCACCGGCATCGCGAATCAGCTTCACGGTCTCGGCACCCGGGCCTTCCTGCAGATCCGAAACCACCACTTTGGCGCCCTCACGGGCGAAGATCTGCGCCGCCGCGCGACCGATGCCGCCGGCGGCGCCGGTCACCAGTGCCACCTTGCCTGCCACTATGCCTGCCATATCACTTACTCCTCATGTGCTTCAGCTTGAAAATAAACCGGAATCTCAGGCGACACGCGGTGCGGGCTGGGCCGGAATTGGCTCGGCGTGCAGCACACCCGCCTGGACCAGCTGCTCGATCCGGCCGGCGCTGTAGCCGATCTGGCCCAGCACTTCGGCGTTGTGCTCGCCGAGATAGGGTGCCTCCAGATCCAGGTGCCCCGGAAATTCGGAAAACCGCAGGGGATTGCCCGGCACCTGGAAGCTGCCCAGGGAGCGGTCGTAGACGGTGCGCACCGTCTCGCGTTCGATCAGGTGTGGATGCCGGCAGGCCTGTTCCACGGTGAGGATGGGCGCCACCGGGATGTGGCCCTCCTCGAGAATCCGGATCGCCGCCTCGTCGCTCTCCTGGGCCTGGAGCCATTCCTCGATGATGGCGATCAACTCCTTCTGGTTTTTGGCGCGCGCGGCGTTGTCGATGTAGCGCGGATCCTCGGCCAGTTCCGGCCGCCCGATGATTTCGCACAGCTTCGGCCACAGGTGCAGGATCGGCAGCAGGAACAGATAGGAGTCCTTGCTCTTGAAGATGCCGCCGGGAGCAACCGCGTAGTGGTGGGAACCCGAGCGCGTGGGATTGATCGCGCCCTTGCTGCACGACCAAGCCTGTACGTTCACTTCGTGATAGTGGAAGTAGCTGTCGAGCAGCGAGATGTCGAGGTATTGACCCTTGCCGGTCTTCTCCCGGTACAGCAGTGCAAAGGCGATGGCACAGGCGGCGTGCACGCCGGTGCTGACGTCGCCGATCGCCGCCATGGGGAAGGCCGGTGGTTTGTCCGGATCGCCGATCATACTGGTGATGCCGGAATAGGCCTGGCCGATGTTGTCGAAACCGGGCAGGTGGGCGAGCGGCCCACTCTGGCCGAAGGCCGAGATCGAGCACATCACGACCTCCGGATTGACCGCCTTGATCGCCTCGTAACCCAGCCCCAGCCGCGCCATCACCCCCGGCGCGAAATTCTCGATCAGCACGTCGCAGTGCCGGGCGAGATCCTTGACCACGGAGATCCCGTCCTTGCTTCTCAGGTCCACCGCGACGCTGCGCTTGCCGCGGTTCTGCTGCACATAGTAGGCGCTGCGCCCGTCCGCACCCAGGAACGGAAACTTGCGGCTAGGGTCGCCGCCCGGCCACTCCACCTTGATCACCTCGGCCCCCGCTTCGACCATCACCCGGGTCGCTGCCGGGCCGGCCAGAAACTGCGTCAGATCCAGAACTCGGTAGCCGTCCAGCACATGCTTCATGAGGAATATCCTCCGGTTGTTATGTAATCGAGGAACGCCGGTGCGCTACTGGGCGTAGGAGCCTCCGTCCACCGACATCGCCAGGCCGGTGACGAAGGAGGCGCGCTCCGAGCACAGCCAGACCACCGCCTCGGCGATCTCGCCGGGCGTGCCCAGGCGGCCCACCGGCTCCATCCGGCGCATCATGTCATAGCCCTTCTCGGTGCCGCCGACGATGCGGTCGAGCATCGGCGTCTCGATGGCGCCCGGGCACACGGCGTTGACGCGGATGTTCTGCCGGGCGAATTCCAGCGCCGCGGTCTTGGTCAGGCCGATCACGCCGTGCTTGGCGGCCACATAGGCATTGCCGCGCGGCACGCCCACCAGGCCGGCCAGGGACGAGGTGTTGACGATGGCGCCCGGCGATCCCTGGCGCAGGAACTGCTCGATCTCGTATTTCATGCACCACCACACGCCCTTGAGATTGACGTTGATGTTGAGATCGAAATTCTCCTCGGTGCAGGTGATGGTGGTGGCGCGGGTGTCGCCCTCGACCCCGGCATTGTTGAACGCGCAGTCGAGGCGGCCAAAGGCCTTGACCGCCCCGGCCACCAAGGCCTCGACCTCGGGGCCCTTGGCCACGTTGCAGCGGAGGAACACCGCCTCGCCACCGGCGGCCTTCACCAGCGCAACGGTCTCGGCGCCGGCGCCTTCGTTGATGTCGGATACCACCACCCGGGCGCCCTCGCGGGCAAAGCGCAGCGCAGTCTCGCGCCCGATGCCCGACCCGGCGCCCGTGATCAACCCGACCTTGCCCTGCAGATCTCCCGACATTGCCTCCCCCTGAATTGGCGTGCGGCCCGAGCCGCGATTTTTTTGGTTTCCCCGGCAGCTTACCCGGCGCCCCCCGACTGTCAATCGAGCGTCTCGACCGCACCGGGCTTTGCCGTATCATGGCCACCGCTTGATCGTGACAACCCCTTGACGCCGGGCGCCTCGACCGCGCCCGGCCCGACCGCTGGAGGACGCCGTGCCCACACCCGCCATCACCCCGGATCTGGTCTACGAGAAGAAGGGCAAGCTCGCCTATCTGACCTTCAATCGCCCCAGCGAGATGAATGCGATCACGCCGGAGATGCTCGACGACCTCGAAGTGGTCACCGAGGACTTCAAGCGCGACGATTCGCTGCTGGTGCTGATCGTCACCGGCGCCGGCAACAAGGCCTTTACCGCGGGCGCCGACCTCAAAAAGACCATCACCAAGATCACCGCCCAGGCCAGCGCAGGCGGCCGCTTCATGGACACCCCGGAGCGGCGCTTCTTCAGCACCTGCTACAAGCCCATCATCGCCGCCATCAACGGCTTCTGCCTGGCCGGCGGCACCGAGATCATCCAGGGCATGGACATCCGTATCGCCGCCGAGCACGCCCGCTTTGGGCTGCCCGAGGTGCACTGGGGCATCATCCCCGGCGGCGGCTCCCACGTGCGCCTGCCGCGGCAGATCCCCTACTGCCATGCCATGGACATCATCCTCACCGGCCGCCAGCTGACCGCCCAGGAAGCCCTGGCCTGCGGGCTGATCAACAAGGTGGTGCCGGCGGACCAGGTGATGGCCGAGGCCGAGCGCTACGCCGCGCTCATCTGCAGCAACGGCCCGCTCGCGGTGCAGGCCGCCAAGGAGGCGGTGATCAACGCCTACAATCAGTCGTGGGAAGAAGCCTTCCGCACCGAGGCGCTGATCGCCGAGCGGGTGTTCAAGACCGAGGACGCGAAGGAGGGCCCCCTGGCCTTCGCGGAAAAACGCGAGCCCGTCTATCGCGGCCGCTGACCGATGGGAACCGCCATGGTCCACCGACCCCGACCCGCTGTCCGCCTGCTGCTCTGGCTCGCGGCCCTGGCCTCGGCACCGAGTTTCGCACAGACCTTTCCGGTCGATCTCGACCAGCGTCTGCACGGCATGAAGATTTTCGCCAGTGCGCGCTCGGCGGACGCCAAGGGCGACGTCATGATCCTGTCGATCGCCAATCTCGATGAGCGCGCCGCGCGCTGCGACGCCACCTTCGACATCCGCGTGCTGCCACCCAAGACCTACCAGCGCACCCTGGCCGCCGGCGACGAGATCCAGATCCACCACCGGGTCAAGCGCGCGGTGAACCGCATGACCATCGAGCTCGACTGCACGCCGGAGCAGTGAGCGGAACCGCAGCCATGGGCGAAATGACCGCCACGGTGCGCGCCAACGTCAAGGCCTGGGAGTGCGACGTCATGGAGCACATGAACGTCCAGCACTACCTGGCGCGCTCCGCCGAGACGCTCGGCCAGCTCCGGGTACTGCTCGGGCTCCCCGCCGGCAGCACCCTCCGCCACCGCCGCGAGCGCGTGCTGTTCATGCGCGAGCTGCGCAATGGCGCCAGCTTCGAGATCGCCACCGGCATCCTGGCGCTGGGCAGCCACGGCCTGACCACCTTCAATGAGATGCGCAACATCGACAGCGGCGCCATCGCCGCGCGCTTCGTCATCGATCTCGACCTGATCGCTGCCGGCAGCGGTGATCCCCTGCCGCTGCCCGCCGCCTGCCGTGCCGCTGCACAACCCTGGCGCATCGCCGCCCCGGCCGACCTGCGCCCAGCCGTCGAGCTCCGCCAGCCGCCGGCTCGGGACTGGGCCACTGCCGAAGTGCTGGGCCTGTTCGACACCGCGCGCGGCACCATCGAACCCTGGGAGTGCGACGCCCGCGGCGAGCTCCACCCGCGCTTCTTCATGGCCCGCTGCTCGGATGCCGTCACCCACCTCCAGCACCACTACGGCCTCACCCCGGACTACCGCCAGGCGCACGGCCTGGGCAGCGCGGCGCTCGAGTACGACATCGAATTCCACCGCCCGCTGCGCGCCGGCGACGCCATCGTCACGCGCAGCGGACTGCGCGAGATGCAGGGCAAGATCCAGTATTTCTTCCACTGGTTCCTGGACGCCGCCAGCCGCGAGACCGTGGCCACCGTGGAGACCGCCGGCACCCTGTTCGACTTCGCGACGCGCCGCTCGGTGCCGATCCCCGACGACCTGCGCGAGCTGGCCGCGCCCTTCGTCCAGCGCTTCTGAACGCCGCCGCGAGGACACCGGACATGAAAACCCTGCCGGCCGACGTACAGCCGTACCAGCGCACCCCGGTGTTCACCGAGGCCACGGTGCCCGCCGGGCTGCTCCGCCAGCACACCACCAAGGCCGGGACCTGGGGCAAGATCGTCGTGCTGGAGGGCCGCCTGCGCTACCGTATACTGGCGCCCGAACCGGTGGAAATCCTGCTCTCGCCGGAGCGCTTCGGCGTGGTCGAACCCCAGGTACCCCATGAGGTGAGCCCCGAGGGCCCGGTGCGGTTCTACGTCGAATTCCACCGCGTCCCGGAATCCTAGGCCGGTGTCCCCCGTTCCGAACCCGCGATGACCTCGCCGCTATTGTCGCTGCGCGCGATCGGCAAGGCCTACGCCGGCCGCCCGGTGCTGCTAGACCTCAGCCTGGATGTTCTCGACGGCGAGTTTCTCACCCTGCTCGGCCCTTCCGGCTGCGGCAAGACCACGCTGCTGCGGCTGATCGCGGGCTTCGAGCACCCGGACCAGGGCAGCATCCAGCTCGCCGGCGCCGATCTGACCGCAGTGCCGCCGGAGCGGCGGCCGCTGAACACGGTGTTCCAGCAGTACGCTCTGTTTCCGCACCTCGACGTATTCGGCAACGTCGCCTACGGGCTGCGCCGCGAGCGCCGCCCGCGCGCCGAGATCGACCTGCGCGTGCGCGAAGCGCTGGACCTGGTCCAGCTCGGCGAATTCGCGCGGCGCAAGCCGCAGCAGCTGTCCGGCGGCCAGCAGCAGCGGGTGGCCATCGCCCGGGCCCTGGTCAAGCGGCCGCGGCTGTTGCTGCTCGACGAGCCGCTGTCCGCACTCGATGCCAAGCTGCGCCGCCAGATGCAGCTCGAACTCAAGCGCCTGCAACGCGAGCTGGGTATCGCCTTCGTGTTCGTCACCCACGACCAGGAGGAGGCGCTGTCGATGTCCGACCGGGTCGCGGTGCTGCACGCGGGTGTGCTGCAACAGCTGGGCACGCCGCGCGAAGTCTACGAGCGCCCCGCCAACCTGTTCACCGCGCGCTTCGTGGGTGAGACCAATCTGTTTCCCGCCCGGGTGCTGGAAACGCAGGGCGAGCGCGTGGTGGTGGACTGCGCCGGCCAGCGCCGCACCCTTCCCACCCCGGGCTTCGCGCCCCACGCGGGACAGGCGGTGAACCTGCTGTTGCGGCCCGAGGACATCCGGGTACTCGGGCCCGACGCCGATCACGGTCTGCCCGGCACCGTGATCGAGCGCAACTACAAGGGTAGCACCCTGGATTCGCTGATCCGTCTCGACAGTGGCCAGGAGGTGCTGGTCAGCGAATTCTTCGACGAGGACGATCCGGCGTTCGACTACCGCCTCGGCGAAACCGTCAAGGTGAGCTGGGTGGACGGCTGGGAATGGATGCTGCCCGCCGATGGCTGAGGTCGCATTGCCTCCTCCGCGCCACCGCAACCTCCTGCGCAGCGCGCTGCTGGGGCTGTCCTGGGGCTGGTTGCTGGCGCTGGTGCTGGTACCCAACCTGCTGGTGCTGGCCGCGAGCCTGCTGAACCGCGATCCCACCCACTTTCTGCAATTGCCGCTGACCCTCGACAGCTACCGGCGGCTGCTCGACCCACTCTATCTGCGGGTATTCCTGGATTCGCTGGCGCTGGCGCTGGCGACCACGCTCGGCTGCCTGCTGCTCGGCTATCCCTTCGCCTGGGCGCTGAGCCGCATCGACGGGCGCTGGCGGCCGCTGCTGGTGTTCCTGTTGATCCTGCCCTTTTGGACCAATTCACTGGTGCGCACCTACGCGATCAAGCAACTGCTCGCGGCCAATGGACCGCTCAATGGCGCGCTGCTGGCGCTGGGCTTGATCGACGCGCCGCTGGAGCTCCTCTACACCCAGGGCGCGGTGATCCTGGGTCTGGTGTATCTGCTGCTGCCGTTCATGATTCTTCCGCTCTACGCGGTGTTCGAAGATCTGCGCCCGGAGTTGTTGCTCGCCTCGCGCGACCTGGGCGCCGGGCGCTTGGCGACCTTCGTGCATGTGCTGATCCCGCTCACCTTGCCCGGCATCCTCGCCGGCACCCTGCTGGTGTTGCTGCCGGCGCTGGGCATGTTCTATGTCGCCGACATCCTCGGCGGCGCGCGCGTCCTGCTGGTCGGCAACATCATCAAGAACCAGTTTCTCGATGCCCGCGACTGGCCCTTCGGCGCCGCCGCCAGCATCCTGCTCACCGCCGCCATGGCCTTGCTGTTGTTCGCCCATCGCCTGGCCCGGCGCCGCCTGCGCGATGGAGAAGCACCATGAGCGGCCGCCTGCCGCGCCTGTGGCTGGCGCTGGTCTACCTCCTGCTCTATGTGCCGATCGCGGTGCTGCTGCTGTATTCCTTCAACGACGCCCGCACCGGCTACCGCTGGGGCGGCTGGAGCCTGCGCTGGTACCGGGCGCTGTTCGCCAACGACACCCTGATGGATTCCCTGTGGAATTCCCTCGCCCTGGCCGCCGCCGCGGCCACCCTGGCCACCGCGATCGGCGCCCTCACCGCCTTCGCCCTGCACCGCTACCGCTTCCGCGGACGCGAGCTGATGCACGGGCTGCTGTTCGTGGTGATGATGAGCCCGGAGATCGTGCTCGCCATCTCGCTGTTGGCACTGTTCCTGCTGGTGGGCCTGCAGCTTGGCTTCACCTCGCTGCTGATCGCGCACCTGACCTTCTGCCTGCCGTTCGTGGTGATCACGGTACTGGCGCGGCTCGCGGGCTTCGATGCACGACTGCTGGAAGCGGCGCGGGATCTCGGTGCCAGTGAAGCAAGAGCCCTGTACACGGTGCTGCTGCCGGCGATCCTGCCCGCGCTGCTGGCGGGCTGGCTGCTGGGGTTCACACTCTCGCTCGACGATGTGGTGGTGAGCACCTTCGTCGGCGGCCCCAGCTACGAGGTGCTGCCGCTGCGCATCTATTCGATGGTGCGCGTCGGCCTCAAGCCCGAGGTGAATGCCCTGGGCACGCTGCTGCTGGTGTTTTCGCTGCTGGCGCTGGCTCTGTCGCAACTTTTGCTGAACAAGCAGAAATCCTGAATGCCGAGAAAGGAGAAACCATGAAACCCCTGTTACTCGCCGGAACCATCACATTGGCACTCATCGTCGCCGGCTGCGGCGCCGACCGCGAACCCCAGGTGCTCAACTTCTACAACTGGTCGGAGTACATGCCCCAGGAGGTGCTGGACCGCTTCGAACGGGAGACCGGCATCGAGGTGGTCTACACCACCTACGACAGCAACGAGGCGCTCTACGCCAAACTCAAGCTGCTCGACGAAAGCAGCCAGTACGACCTCGCCGTGCCGTCCACCTACTACGTCAGCAAGATGGGCCGCGAGGGCCTACTCGCACCCATCGACCACGGCAAGCTGCACGGCCTCGACCAGCTCGACCCCCAGCTGCGCGATCAGGCGTTCGATCCCGGCAACACCTACAGCGTCCCCTACCTGTGGGGCACTGCCGGCATCGCAGTGGATGCCGCCGCCATCGATCCTGCGGGCATCACCAGCTGGGGCGACCTGTGGCGCCCCGAATTCCGCGGCCGGGTAATGATGACCAACGATGTGCGCGACGTCTTCCACGTCGGCCTCAAGCTGCTCGGCCACTCCGCCAACAGCACCGATCCGGCCCAGATCGAAGCCGCCTATCACAAGCTGGCGGAATTGCTGCCGAGCGTGCGCACCTTCAATTCCGACGCCCCGCGCATGCCCTATCTGGAGGGCGAGGCGGACATCGGCATGATCTGGAACGGCGAGGTGGTGACCGGGCGCGCCGATCTGCCGACGCTGACCTACATCTACCCGCGCGAGGGCGCGGCGCTGTGGCTGGACAGCTTCGTAATCCCGAAGAACGCGCGCAACCCCGAGGCCGCGCACCGCTTCATCGACTTCGTGCTGCGCCCGGAGATCGCTGCGCTGATCAGCACCGAGATCGGCTACGCCACCCCGAACCTGGCCGCGCGGAAGCTGCTCGATCCCGCCGTCGCCGCCGACCGCACCCTCTATCCGCAACCGGAGGATCTGGTGAACGCCGAATTCCAACAGGATCTCGGCGACGCCGCCACGCTGATCTATCACCACTACTGGGACCGGCTCAAAGCCGGGCGCTGACTTCGGCCTCCGGTAGCCGCACCACCCGGCCCGCCTCCTCGAGGTCGCGGGCGATGCGCCGGGCGGCGGCGGCGGCTTCGGCGCGCGTCGCCCAGGGCCCCGCCAGTACCTGGAAGTCATCGTCGCGCGCGAGCCGGACCGCCGGGATCGCCGGCCCCTGGTAACGCAGCATGGCCACCAGCTTGCGCGCCGAGCGCTCGTGCTCGAAGCGGCCCAGATCGACGAACCATTCACCCGACGCCGGCAGTGCGAGCGGCGGCGGGTCGAGCGGCGGCGCCTCCGGCAAGCCGGCGAGATAGGCCCCGCGATCCACCCCCTCCGCCGCCACCGGCAGCGGATAGCCCCGGCGCTCGGCCACCAGCACGCGCACCGCCTCCCAGTCGACTTTGATATCAGCCTGTGACGCCTTGAGCGCACGCGCCAACGCCTGCCGCGCCTGTGCCTTGGCGCCGCTGGCGCTGGCCGGCGCGTGCGCCTCCAGTACCAGACCATCGCGGCCGAAGCCGGCCAGATACGGCCGATCGACCACGCGCACCGGGGTGCCCTCCGGCACCGCCGCGAACAGCGGTTCGATGTCCTCTGGGTAGAGCTGGATGCAGCCGTGGCTGACGCGCATGCCGATACCCGCCGGCTTGTTGGTGCCGTGGATCAGGATGCTCGACCAGCCCAGGCGCAGGGCATGGCTGCCGAGGGGATTGTCCGGCCCGGGCGGCACCACCGCGGGCAGCGGCTCGCCCTTGGCGGCGTGCTCGCGCCGGATCGAGGCCGGCACCGTCCAGGCCGGTGCGTCGTGCTTTTTTGCCACCTTGGTGGTACCCAGCGGGGTCGACCAGCCCTCGCGGCCGATGCCGATGGGATGAGTGATCACCTCCTGGGCCACACCCTGCTCCTGCGGCAGGAAATAAAACAGCCGCCGCGCGGCGAGATTGATGACGATGCCTTCGCGCGGCGCATCGGGCAGCACATGGGCCAGCGGCAACAGCACCCGCTCGCCGGCGGCCGGCGTCCAGGGATCGACTCCCGGATTGGCGGCGATGATGTCGTCGTAGCCGAGATCATAGGCGCGGGCGATGTCGAGCAGGGTCTGCTCGTCGCGCCCCCGGGTGTAGTGGAGCTGGCCGATCACCTGGGTGTCCGCGGCCAGCTGGAAGCGGTTGGGAACGAAGGGCTCGGCGGGCACTGGCACCGGCGCCGGCTCATCCGGCAGCGGCGTGACCATGCAGCCGGTCAGTGCCAGCACCTGCGCCAGCACCAACAGCAGCGGCCACGGTCGCAGCCAGGCGCCCAAACCGGCGATGGCGGAGGAGAGGTCCATGGCGGGGATTGTAGCGGACCCGCGCAGTCCCGACTGCCGCGGGCGCCCCCCCGGCGGCGCGACCACTCCGGATCGCACCGCCGGCGGGACTGCTCTCAACGCAGCTCGTAGCGGTCGGCGTTCATCACCTTGGTCCAGGCGGCGACGAAATCCCGCACGAATTTTTCGTGGTTGTCGTCCTGAGCGTACACCTCTGCGTAGGCGCGCAGCACCGAGTTCGAGCCGAACACCAGGTCGACCCGCGTCGCCGTCCAGCGCACCGTACCAGTCTTGCGGTCGCGCAGCTCGTAGGCATTGCGGCCGGTCGGCACCCAGGTGTAGGCCATGTCGGTGAGGTTGACGAAGAAGTCGTTGGTCAATGCGCCGACCCGGTCGGTGAACACGCCATGACCGCTGCCGCCGTGGTTGGCGCCCAGCACCCGCAGGCCGCCGACCAGCACCGTCATCTGGGGTGCGCTGAGGCCCAGCAGCTGCGCGCGGTCGAGCAGCAGCTCTTCCGGCATGACGGCATAGTCCTGCTTCAGCCAGTTGCGGAAGCCGTCGGCCAGTGGTTCCAGCGGCGCAAAGGATTCGGCGTCGGTCTGCGCATCCGTGGCATCGCCGCGGCCCGGCGCGAAGGGCACCTCGATGGCAATACCCGCGGCCCTGGCCGCCTGTTCGATGCCGACATTGCCGCCCAGCACGATCACGTCCGCCACGCTGGCGCCGGTCTCGGCGGCGATCTTTTCATGGACCGCCAGCACCCGCGCCAGGCGCGCCGGCTCGTTGCCCGCCCAGTCCTTCTGCGGGGCGAGGCGGATGCGCGCGCCGTTGGCGCCGCCGCGGAAATCCGAGCCCCGGAAGGTGCGCGCGCTGTCCCAGGCGGTGGCCACCAGGTCGCTCACGGACAGGCCGCTGGCGGCGATCCTGACCTTCACGGCGGTGACGTCGTAATCGCTGCGCCCGACCGGCACCGGGTCCTGCCAGATCAGATCTTCGGCCGGCACCTCGGGGCCGAGGTAACGTGATTTTGGGCCGAGGTCGCGGTGGGTGAGCTTGAACCAGGCGCGCGCAAACACCTCCGAAAAATAGGCTTGATCTGCCGCGAAGCGCTCGGAGATCTTGCGGTACGCCGGGTCCATCTTCATCGCCATATCGGCGTCGGTCATGATCGGGTTGTGGCGGATGGACGGGTCTTCGACGTCCACCGGCCTGTCCTCCTCACGGATATTCACCGGCTCCCACTGCCAGGCCCCCGCCGGGCTCTTTTTGAGCTCCCAGTCGTAGCCCAGCAGCAGCTTGAAATAGCCGTTGTCCCAGCGCGTCGGGTGCGTGGTCCAGGCGCCTTCGAGGCCGCTGGTCACGGTGTCGCGGCCGACGCCGCGGGTCTGGTGGTTGTTCCAGCCCAGACCCTGCTCCTCGATTTCCGCGCCTTCCGGCGCCGGGCCGAGATTCGCCGCATTGCCGTTGCCGTGCGCCTTGCCGACGGTGTGGCCGCCGGCGGTCAGGGCCACGGTTTCCTCGTCGTTCATGGCCATGCGCCTGAAGGTCTCGCGCACGTCGCGCGCGGTCTTGAGCGGGTCGGGCTGGCCATCGACCCCCTCCGGGTTCACGTAGATCAGCCCCATCATCACCGCCGCCAGCGGATTCTCCAGCTCGCGATCGCCCGAGTAGCGGCTGTGGGGATTGTCGGTGGGCGCCAGCCATTCCTGTTCCGAGCCCCAATAGATGTCCTTCTCCGGATGCCAGATGTCCTCCCGGCCGAAGGCGAAACCGAAGGTTTTGAGGCCCATCGACTCATAGGCGACGTTGCCGGCAAGGATGATCAGATCCGCCCAGCTGAGCCGGTTGCCGTACTTTTTCTTGATCGGCCACAGCAGGCGGCGGGCCTTGTCCAGGTTGGCGTTGTCCGGCCAGGAGTTGAGCGGCGCGAAGCGCTGGTTGCGCGTGCCGGCGCCGCCGCGGCCGTCGGCGATGCGGTAGGAACCAGCGGCATGCCAGGCCATGCGGATCATCAGCCCACCGTAGTGGCCCCAATCCGCCGGCCACCAGTCCTGGCTGTCGGTCATCAGGGCGTGGAGGTCGCGCTTGAGGGCGGCGACGTCGAGTTTTTTCACTTCCTCGCGGTAGTCGAAGCCCGGCCCCAGGGGATCGGTCCTGGTGTCGTGCTGGTGCAGGATGTCCAGGTTCAGCGCCCTGGGCCACCAGGCCATCGGCGTCTGGCTGCTCGCGGTGGCGCCGCCGTGCATCACGGGGCATTTGCCGGCCGGCGTTGCGGTGTTCGTACTCATGGGGTCTCCTCCTCGAAAGATGCCGTCACCAGAACTGGCGCTGGGCGCCGCTCCATGGCATCACCATCATGCCATCGGTCCTGTGTCAGGCCCTGCGCGCCGCACAGAGTTCCCGATCCAGGCAGGGACAACCTTAGCGAAGTGGTGACTAAAGGAATAAGCACTATTTTTCGATCGACTCGATAGATTTTGACTATCAAAGCGTCCCCGCCAACCAGCAAAATGGCCCGCCAAACCACCGCCGGGAGCGAGCATGAATCTCCAGGAATTGAAGTATCTGGTCGCCCTCGCCGAGACCCGCCACTTCGGCCGCGCCGCGGCGCGCTGCTTCGTCAGCCAGCCCACACTGAGCAGCCAGATCCGCAAGCTGGAGGAGGAACTCGGCGTCCCCCTGTTCGAGCGCCAGGGTCGCTCCCCGGCCATCACCCCGGTGGGCAGTGCCGTGCTCGCCCACGCCCGCGCCGTTCTCGAACACACCGCGGCGATCCGGGAGCTGGCCCAGGCGCAGCGCGACCCCCTCGCCGGCAGCCTGCGCCTCGGCGTGATTCCCACCCTGAGTCCCTATCTGATTCCGCTGCTGCTGGCGCCACTGCGCGCGGCGGCCCCGGAGCTGCGCCTGCTGCCCAGCGAGGAGGTCACCAAAACCCTGCTACGCCGGCTGCGCGAC
>JADLCO010000187.1 GCA_020847115.1 Pseudomonadales bacterium
CACGGTGAACACCTATGCGGTGCTCAAGTCCCAAGGACTCACCGGCCTCGCCTTCATCGAGCGGCTCGACGACGGCCCGCCCGACGCGCCGGCGCTGGCCACCAGCGCCGAGCGCCCCGGGCGGATCGAGATGCGGCCCTCGCTGCTGGAATCCTTCCAGACGGTGGGGCAGGGCATCGCCGAGCAGATCCAGCAGCTGGCCGGCAACCTCAATAAACTGTTCGCGCCCGATTCGGTGGCCCGCCTCAGGCGCATCCTCGAGAACGTCGAGCACATCAGCGCCCGTACCGACGAGCTGCTCGCCGCCAGCCGCCCCGCCTTCGATCGCGTCACGCCCCTGCTCGATCAGGGCGATGCCACCCTGGCCGAGGCCGCCGCCACCCTGGCCGCGACGCGGCACACGCTGGAGCTGATGCAGGCCCGGCTGCGCGATGCCAAGGCGATCGCCGCGCGCGCCGATGCTACCGTCACTGGGGTGGCCGAGCAGATGACCAGCGGGGTGTTGCCGGAGCTCGAAGCCGCGCTGGTCACCATCCGCACTGCCGCCGAGCGTTTCGAACGCCTGGCCGCAACCTTGGAGCGCAACCCCGCGGCCCTGCTCACCGGCGCGCCGCTGCCGGCTCCCGGCCCCGGCGAAGCTGGCCATTCCGGAGACTGACCCATGTCGTTGCGCGCGCTGCTGCCGCTGTCGTTCACCCTGGCCCTGACCGCCTGCGGTCTGCTGCGCGCGCCGCCGCCACCGCCGCTGGTGCACGACTTTGGCGCCGCGCCGGCCGCTGCCCAGACGCTGCCCTGGCAGTTGGGCGTCCAGGTGGGCGCGCCGATCTGGCTCGACGACGGCGCGATCCACTATCGTCACGCCGGGGCGACCCGCCTCGCCGCCTACCGGGATCACCGCTGGGCGGCACCGCCCTCGGACCTGCTGGCGCGGCGCCTGCGCACGCGGCTGGCGCCGCCGAACCCCGGTGCCGCCGGGCGCTGGCTGGAGCTCGAACTCACCGGATTCGAGCAGCGCTTCGCAGCCGACGGCACGGCCGCGGCGCACCTCGGCGCGCGCGCCCAGCTGTTCGACCGGCGCGGCGGAAAACTGCTGGCGAGCCACGATTTCGAACGGGTGCTGCCCGCCGCAAGCAGCGACGTCCACGGCGGCGTGGCAGCCCTGGCGGCCGCCGCCGATGCGCTGGCGGTGGCCGTGCTCGACTGGCTCGCCGCATGGTCGGAACAGGAGCAGCCGTGACCGCGATCATCGCCACCCTGAACGCCGCCCAGCGCGCCGAGGTGGTGGCCGTGACCGCGCACTGGGTGGCGCGGGCGCGAGCGCTGTACGGCGATCCGCTGCCCGACATTCCGGTGCGCTTCGATCTGCGTGGCCAGGCCGCCGGCATGTACCGGGTGCGCGGCGAGCAGCGCGAGATCCGCTACAACCCGCTGGTGTTCGCGCGTTGGTATCGCGAGAACCTCGCCGATACCGTGCCCCACGAGGTCGCCCACTATGTCGTCGAGATGCGCCATGGTCGCCGTGCCAGGCCCCACGGTTCGGAATGGCAGGCGGTGATGGCCGCTTTCGGCGTCGCCGCGCAGCGCACCTACGATCTCGATATCGGCAACCTGCCGGTGCGCCGCGAGCGGCGCTTCCGCTATCGCTGTGCCTGCCGCGAACACCAGTTGAGTGCCACCCGCCACCACCGGGTGCTGCGCGGCCAGAGCCGCTATCACTGCCGCGCCTGTGCCGGCGAACTGGTCGCGTGCGAGTGAGCGCATTGCCGATTTTCAGTCGATTTTCAGTGACGGAGTCTATGGATGACCGTGCTTTTCGAACGCCAGGGCGAACACTTTCTGCCCACCGAACACTGCGCCAGCCCCTGGGGGCCGGTCACCATCCACGGCGGCGCCTCCATCGGCCTGCTCGCTTGGGCGCTGGAGCAGCAGCTTCCGCCGGACATGCTGCTCGCCCGCCTCACCGTGGATCTGTTCCGCCCGGTGCCGCGGGCGCCGCTCGGGGTGACGGCGCGGTTGGTGCGGGAGAGTCGGCGCCTGCGCCTGCTCGAAGCCAGTCTCCTTCACGAGGGCGCCGAGATCGGCCGCGCCAGCGCCCTGGCACTGGCCACCTCTGAGGTGACCATTCCGGAAACCGCGCGTGTGCCAGCACCGCCGCCGGCGCTGCGCGAAGCCTGGGACAAGGCGCCGGTGATCGGCGTGCACCGCATTCCCAACCGGGTGAACCGCAAGTTTCCGCCAGGGTTGCACACGCTGGTGCCGCTGAAGCCGGCAATGCTGTCGATGGGGGGTGGCCGCGGCACGACCTGGGTTCAGTTGCCGGTCGATCTGATCGCCGGCGAACCCACCACGCCGCTACAGCGGGTGGCGGTGCTGTCCGACTTCAGCAACGGCTTCGCCCAGCTCTATCTGGATTCCGGCACCGGCTTCATCAATGCCGATCTCACCCTGAACCTGCACCGGCTGCCGCACGGCGACTGGCTCGGCATCGATGCCGTCACCCGCGCCCAACCCAACGGCATCGCCATCGCCGAGGCCGAGCTCTATGACCAGGCGGGGCTGATCGGCCGCGTCAGCCAGTCGAACCTGACCATGGCGACCTTTGGCGGGTGAAGCCCGGGCTCATGAACCCCGAAACTCGGCCCTGGTCTTGGCCTTGAAGGCGGCGACCCCGGCCAGGCCGTCGCGGCTGGCACCGGCGGCGACCATGTGGCGCTGCTCCAGAGCGAGCTGCTCATGGAGGCTGTTGCGGCTGCTTTCGAGCAGCATGCGGCGCACCGCGCCATAGGCGGCGGTGGCGCCGCCGGCGAGCTGTTCGGCCAGCGCGTCGACCCGCGGTTGCAACTGTTCGGGCGCCACCACCTCGTTGATCAGCCCCCAGGCAAGCGCGGTGTCCGCATCCAGGCGGCGGTTGGTGATCATCAGTTCCTCGGCCCTGCGCAGGCCGAGCTGGCGGGCGAGGAAGTAGGTGGCACCGCCATCGGGAGTGAGGCCGATGCCGGTGTAGGCCATGGTGAACAGGGCATTGCTGCTCGCCACCACCAGGCTGCACGCGGCGAGCAGCGACAGTCCGGCGCCGGCGGCGACGCCCTGGACCGCGGCGATCACCGGTGCGTTCAGGGTGCACAGGGTTTCCACCGCCGGGTGAAAGATGCCGATCAGGCGATCCAGTTCGGCGGCCAGCCGATCGCCCGCGGCGGCGAAGGCCATGACGTCGCCGCCGGCGCAGAACACCTTGCCCTGGGCATCGAGGATCACCGCGCGCACGCCAGGGTCGTCGCGGCAGAGCTGCGCGACTTCGAGCAGTTCGTGGGCCATGGCCGGATTCAGGGCGTTGGCGGCGTCCGGGCGGGCGAGGGTGATGCGGGCGACTGCGCCTTCGCGGGCGAAGCGGATGGCGGTATGGGGCATGGCGGCAGGCTCTGGTGGTCGTTTGCCGCCATGGTACGGAGCGCCGCGGCGGCGATCCAGCCGCCGCGCAGGTTCAAAGCTCGATGCCGAGCGTGGCGCCCAGATCGCGGATCGCCTGGGCTTCGGACACCACCTTGATGGTGGTCATGCCCAGCTCCCGCGCGGGCTTGAGGTTGATGCCCAGATCGTCCAGGTAGACCACCCGCACCGGGTCGACGCCCAGCCGCTCGCAGGCCAGCAGGTAGAACTCGGGCTGAGGCTTGCGCATGCCCTCGCGGCTGGATTCGAGCACGTGCTCGAACAGCGCCATGGCCTCGCGCACGCGGGCGGCGTTGGCCTCGGAGCGGGACATTCCGGGCCCCTGGCCGGCGCGCACGTTGTTGGTCAGGCAGGCGATCTTGAAATCCCGTTTGACCCGGCGCAGCACCTCGACCATGCGTGGGCGCACCTCGCCGGCGAGCAGTGCGATCACCTCGCGGCCGGGAATGGCGTGGCCGGCGGCGGTGGATTCCTCCAGGAACAGGCGATCGAAGACCTCGATGTCGATGCGGCTCGCCTCGAATTGCGCCCAGGCGTTGGTGTCGGGGTTGGTGGCGTTGATGCGGCGGATGAAGTCCGGCGGCAGACCGCGCTCGGCCTCGTAGCGGTTGAAGGCCTCGAAGGGCGACGAGGTGATGACGCCACCGAAATCCCAGAGCACGGCCTGATACGACATGGCAGGGGTCCACGAGAGAGAAGCGCGCTATGGTAGGCAGCCGCCCGCGGCGGCGCAAACCGGCCGCTGCTCAGCGCCGGTAGCGATCCGGCTCCCCGGACGGATGGGTCTTGAAGCGCTTGTGCAGCCAGAAGTAATCGGCCGGATGGGCGCGCACCCGGGCCTCCAGCCAGTCGCTCCAGCGGCGGGTGTCGGCCAGGTCGTCGCCGGACGGATAGTTTTCGAGCACGGGTTCTATCTCGATCACCACGCCGTCGCCTTCCCGCCAGCTGGAGAACAGCAGCACCCGGGCGCCGGCCTGGGCGGCGTACTGGGGTATTGCGGTGATGGTGGCGGTGGGGATGCCGAAGAAGGGCACGAACAGGCCGCGGTCGAGGCCGAAGTCCTGGTCAGGCAGGATCGCCACCACACCGCGGCTACCCAACTCGCGCAGCATGCGGCGGATCTCCTTGCGGTGGATGGTGGGGATCGGATACTTGCGCGCGCCGCGCTGGTAAAGCTGTTCTTCCAGCACCGGGTTGTCCATGCGCCGGTACACGGCCTGCAAGGGCACGATGGCCGACAGTGCCGCCAGGCTGGTGATGAAGGTGGTGAAATGGCCGGTGACCAGCAGCAGCGGCTCGCCCAGGGCCAGCGCGCGTTCCAGGTGCTCGCGGCCGCGGATCTCGACCTTGCCGAGCAGCTTGTCCCGCGGGCTCCAGATCAGATTGAGCAGTTCGAAGGCGAGCAGCAGCACCGAATGCAGTTGGTCCCGGCACAGCTGCCGCCGCTGTTCCGGCGACAGTTCGGGAAAGCAGAGTTCGAGGTTTCGGCGGATCACGGCGATGCGGCCGTTGCCGCTGCCGGCGAGCCGCTGCGCCAGCCAGCGGGCGATGCGGTCCTGGGTGCGCAACGACGGCCGCGCCAGCAGCCAGGTCAGTGCGACCAGCAGCCAGGAGGGCCAGAAGCGGGGAGCCAGCAGGAGCGGGGATCGAGACATGGAGCGGACGCCGAACGGGGCGCGCATTATCCCCGCGGCCTCGGCCCGCGGGCAACGCCGGCGGCGAACCTTGGCGATCCGCGGCGGTCGATGTCGTTGGGCGCGCGGTTTCAGCGCGCTGGAGAAAGTAAAGGAGGTGCGGACATGCCAGAGCATAGTTACAAACATATCGAAGTCACCGGTAGTTCCAGTAAGAGTTTCGACGATGCGGTGAAAACGGCGGTGGCGAAGGCGGCGATGACACTGCACAACCTTCACTGGTTCGAAGTCATCGAAACCCGGGGCCATATCGAAGGCAACGAAGTCAAGCACTGGCAAGTGACGGTGAAGATCGGCTTCAGGCTCGACTGACCGCCGCCGGCCCGGCCCGGGTCAACCACCGGCGGGCGCCATCCGATAGCCAATTGCCTCGGTCAGATGGCGGGTCGCGACGGCGTCGCTGTCCTCCAGATCGGCGAGGGTGCGTGCGACCCGCAGCAGCCGGTGGAGCGCCCGCGCCGACAGCTGCAACCGTTCCCCCGCGGCATCGAGCAGGCGGCGCTGCTCGGCGCCGAGCGCGCAGTGGCGCAGCAGTTCGGCCGCCGGCAGCGCGCTGTTGAGCGCTCCTTGGCGGGCGCGCTGGCGTTGCCGCGCGGCCAGCACCCGCGCGCGCACCGCGGCGCTGGGCTCGCCGTTGGCCGGCCCGATCAGCTCGGCGTGGGCGATGCGCGGTGCGGTCACCTGGAGGTCGATGCGGTCCAGCAGCGGTCCCGACAAGCGGCTCCGGTAGCGCGCGATCTGATCCGGTGTGCAGCGGCAGCGCGCCTCGCCCAGGTAGCCGCAAGGACAGGGGTTCATCGCCGCGACCAGCTGGAAGCGTGCCGGAAAATCGAGGCGGCCGTGGACCCGGGTAATGGCGATGCTGCCCGACTCCAGCGGCTCGCGCAGCACCTCCAGCACCCGGCGCGGGAATTCCGGCAACTCGTCGAGAAACAGCACGCCGTGGTGGGCGAGGGAGATCTCCCCGGGGCGCGGCACCGTGCCGCCGCCCACCAGCGCCGCTGCGGAGGCGGTGTGGTGGGGGGCGCGAAACGGCCGGCGGTGGAAATCCTCGCGCTGCAGGCCGGCCACCGAGTGCACGGTGGCGACCTCGATCGCCTCCTCCTCGGCCAGAGGCGGCAGGATACCGGGCAGGCGGCTGGCGAGCATGGTCTTGCCGGTGCCCGGCGGGCCGCTCATCAGCAGGTTGTGGCCGCCGGCGGCGGCGATCTCCAGCGCGCGCCGCACCTGGTGCTGGCCGATCACGTCGGCGAGATCGGGGGCGCTCGCCACCACCGCGCGCGGGGTGAAGGGCTGGCGCGGCAGTTCCCGCGCGCCGCGCAGATGGGCGCAGACCGCGAGCAGGTGGTCGGCCCCGTGCACCTCGGCAGCGCGGGCCAGGGCCGCCTCGACGGCATTGCCGGCTGCCACGATCAGTGCTCGTCCGGCGCGGGCCGCGGCGAGCGCCGCGGGCAGGGCGCCCTCCACCGGGCGCAAGGCTCCGGACAGGGCCAGCTCTCCCAACAGTTCGTGGCGGTCGAGCGCATCGCCCGGCACCTGCCCCGACGCCACCAGGATGCCGAGCGCGATGGCGAGATCGAAGCGGCCGCCCTCCTTGGGCAGATCGGCGGGCGCGAGGTTGACGGTGATGCGGCGGCGGGGAAATTCGAACTGGGCGTTGAGCAGGGCGCTGCGCACCCGGTCCTTGCTCTCCTTCACCGCGGTTTCGGGCAGGCCCACGATATTGAGCGCGGGCAGCCCGTTGGAGAGGTGGACCTCGACCGCCACCGCCGGGGCCGCGATGCCGGCGCGGGCGCGGGTGTGCACGAGCGCGAGGGACATGTCATCTTCCTTGACGTTGGGCGCCGGATCATTGAAGCAGCAATCCCGGTTGCTGTCGATCGCATGGCCAGGTGTTCGTCCGGCACTGCACGGGGCGCTGCACCCAAGCAGTGCCGATGGGCGCAATTTGGTGCACGGGATTGCACCACCAAGGCACGATTTCCAGGTGTCCGCCCCCCATTGGGGGCGTTTCGGCGGGGCGCGTCGCCCGTCCCGGCGATGGTGCAGCGATTGCTTTCGATCTCCCGCGGGCGCCTGGGGTGGATCGCGAGTCGCCATCCCGGGCAGGGACGGATCGGGGACCCCGCCGCCGCTTTCGTCGCGAGCAGGCGGGGAACACCAACCGGCAGAGGAGGCAGGCAATGAAAATCATCATGGCGGTGATCAAGCCCTTCAAACTGGAGGATGTCCGGGAAGCGCTCGCCGCGGTCGGCGCCCAAGGCGTCACCGCTACTGAGGTCAAGGGCTTCGGCCGCCAGAAGGGCCATACCGAGCTCTACCGGGGCGCCGAATACGTGGTGGACTTTCTGCCCAAAGTGAAAATCGAGGTCGCGGTGGCGGATGCGCTGGCCGATGCCGCGGTGGAGGCCATCATCTCCGCGGCGGCGACCGGCCGGATCGGCGACGGCAAGGTGTTCATCGCCTATATCGATCAGGCGATCCGCATCCGCACGGGGGAGGCGGGCGACGCGGCCCTGTGAGTGCCGTTCCGGGTTCCTCGCGGCGGCCGTGCCAGAGGGCTATGGCGCTCGGGGTGCGGTGCGCAGCAGGCGTCGCCAGGCGGAGGTCGCCAGCCACAGCGTCAGCAGGGCGAGACCGGCGCCGGTCAGCGTGCCAGCGGCGATGCCGAAGCCGGTCGCCGCATCCAGCGCCTGCCGCGCCGACAGTTCCGTCAGCAACCGCGGCAGATCGTCGCTGCGCCAGTGCTCGGGGAGCGCACCGCCGTTCCACACTGCCGCCATCCGGCTGGCCAGGATCGAGCCCGCCTCGTAATAGTCGCCAGGCAGGCTCAGCAGCGGCGCCAGCGCCCAGGGCAGACTGGCGCCGAAGGCGAAGCTGGCGCGCCCACCGGCGCGGCCGGCGCTCACCAGCAGTGCGGGCACGCCGGGAAACAGGGTCAGGAGGTAGGGCGCCAGCACCGTGGCCAGATAGATCGCGTCGCTGCCCCGGGTATCGAAGCCGGTGAGTTGTCCGGCGTAGTCCGAGCCCACCGCCACGAACGGCAGCCAGCGCGCCAGCAGCGTTGCGCCGTATTCGGGTGCCAGCTCCAGCCGGCTGACTGAACCGCCGGCGGCCAGGCAGCCGAAGGCGTGGGCCAGTTCATGCAGGGGCACATAGAGCCACCAGCCGAACGCCAGTCCGCAGGCCGCGGCCAGGCAGCCGGCGCCAGCCGGGGGCCAGGGCGGCGTCCACACCGGCG
>JADLCO010000188.1 GCA_020847115.1 Pseudomonadales bacterium
AACCCGATCTGCCAGCGCTGCGGATCGAACCTGTCACGCACCAGGCTCAGTTGCTGAACGCTGGTTCCCACCACCAGCGGCTGGCCGTTGCCCAGGAACACGCTGAGGGTGCCGTCACCGGGCTCGGACACGCTGACCTTGGCGTACTGGGCGAGCTGACGGACGATCTCGTCGCGTCGATCGAGCAGGTCGTTGGCGTCGCCAGAAGTGCCTTGCGAAATCAGAATCTCGCGATTCAGATCAGCAATCTGAGTGGCCAGATGATTGGCCGAATCCACGGCCGAACCCAGCTGGTTGTCGGCTATACCGGCCAGGCTTTCGAGCTGAGCACCCAAACTGCCGAACCGGTCGGCGAGTGCCGCGGCATTTCCCAGTACCACCTGACGGGCCGGAATCGCAGCCGGGTCCGCCGCGAGATCCTGCAACGCGGAAAAGAAGTCGGCCAATGCCGGGGCAATCCCGGCTGCGGAATCGCCCAACATACCGTCGATCTGGCTCGCCAGCCCGTGCAGGGCCGCCTCCTGGGCCTGGGTTGCCGTGAGCTCGCGCACGCGACCGGTGAGAAACTGATCGTAGACCCGGCTCACCTCGACCGTGGCGACCCCGGAACCCAGGAAACTGCCGCCCATATACATGGGCTGCTGGGCAGCTAGATCAACGCGCTGGCGACTGTAACCGGGGGTGTTGACGTTCGCGATATTGTGGCCAGCGGTGTTCAGGGACGAGCGAAACGCGCGCAGGCCCGACAGGGCGATGTTGAGCAAATCAGCCATGGTCTACTCCCGGATCGGACGCTGCGTCCCGGTCATGCGCACAGTGGTTAACGGCACGCTGCCTCATAACTTGAGCTGCCCCAGCACCGACTGCAGGGCATCGCCCTGCAGGATGGAGCGAATCTTGTCGCCGTAGCCGGGATCGGTGGCATAGCCGGCCCGCTGCAGTTCCTCGGCATAGCGCTGCGGATCAGCGGCGGCGGCCAGCGCCGATCGATAGCGCGGGCTGCCCTTGAGCACGGCAACGTAATCGGCAAAACCCTGGGCCAGCGAATCATAGGCGCGGAACTCTGCCTGCTCGCGGCGCATTACGCCGTCGCTGAATTCCAGTGTCGGCACCGCGACCCGCGCGCCGGGCCAGTGTTGCCCGGTCTTGATCCCGAACAGGTTGTGGCTGCTGCCGCCGTCGGCGCGCCGCGGCACCTGGCGGCCCCAGCCTGTCTCCAGCGCAGCCTGGGCGACCAGCACCTCGGCTTTGGTACCCAGCTGCCGAGCCGCGGTCTTGGCGTGCGCCCAGATCGAGCGCACGAAATCGGCTGGTCCCGCAAAGGCACTCGCCCCGGTCCCGGCGCTGCTGGCGGTGGCGGTTGCACCGCTGCGCTCGGCACGGCTCTTTGCGGCTGCGGGCTCGTTACCCGCCTCGGCCAGCGCTACAGGCGCTGTGGGCGATTGCGGAATCCGTCCGCCGCCGAGCTGGCGCACGATGGCATCCGCCATCCCCAGACCTCCTCGCTCGCTCAGCTGGGTGGCCAGCTGCTGGTCGAACTGCTCCCGATAGAACTTGCTTTGATCGCTGTCGAACAGCGGGTCTCCGGGGCTGGCCGCGCGCATGGCCTTGAGCATCTGCTGCACGAACAGGCTCTCGAACTGTCGCGCCACCGCCGGCAGACTCGCCTCGGGGTCGCGCCGGGCGGCCAGGCGCAATGCGCCCAGGTCGCCGCGATCGGCGTAGAACCCGCTGCTGGCCGGCAAGGACATGGCGCTGGCGTCCGGCGTCAGATCACGATCAATTCGGCGCGCAGCGAGCCCGCCTGTTTGAGCGCTTCGAGGATCGCCACCAGATCGCCGGGGGCGGCACCCACGCCGTTGACCGCCTGCACGATTTCGCGCAATTCGACGCCCGGCTGGAACAGGAACATGCGGTTGTTCTCCGCGGTGATCTGCACGTCGCTTTGGGGCACCACCACGGTATCGCCGCGACGGCTGAAGGGCTCGGGCTGGCTCACCGCGGCACGCTCGGAGATGGCGACCACCAGGTTGCCGTGACTCACCGCCGCCGGCATCACCCGGACGTGGCTACCGATCACCACGGTACCGGTGCGCGAATTCACCACCACCCGCGCCGCGCTGGCACCCGGGTCGACCTCGACGTTTTCCAAGATCGACAGGAAGGCGACCCGCGCACCGGGATCGGACGGGGCGTTGACCCAGATCGAGACGCCGTCCACCGCCCGCGCCGTGCCCTGCCCCAGGACGCCGTCGATGGCGGCGGCGACCCGGCTCGCAGTGGTGAAGTCAGCGCTGTGCAGATTGAGCACCATGCCCCCGTCCTGGTTGAACGTGGTGGCGACCGTCTCCTCGACGGTAGCGCCATTGGGGATGCGTCCGGCGCTGGGCACGTTGACGGTGATCTTGGAGCCGTCGCGGCCTTCCGCGCCGAACCCGCTGACCACCAGGTTGCCCTGGGCAACAGCGTAGGTGCGGCCATCCGCGCCTTTCAGCTGCGTCATCAACAGGCTGCCGCCGCGCAGGCTCTTGGCATTGCCCAGCGAGGCGACGGTGACATCGATGGTCTGACCGGGCTTGGCGAAAGGCGGCAATTCGGCCAGCACCGAGACCGCGGCGACGTTCTTCAATTGCGGACGCACATTGTCCGGCAGCGCGATACCGTAGCGGTTGAGCATGCTTTTCAGGCTCTGCACCGTGAAGGGCGTCTGGCTGGTCTGATCGCCGGAGCCGTCCAGCCCCACTACCAGACCATAGCCCACCAGCTGGTTGCTGCGCACCCCGGCGACCGCGGCCAGATCCTTGACGCGCTCGGCATGCGCCATCGCCGCAGTGGCAAATAACAGTACCAGGGCGGCGAGGCGCGGCACTGCGACGGAAGCATTGGCGTTCATGGCGATCCCTCAGAATGGCCAGAGTGCGGAGTTGAAGAACCTCGACAACCAGCCCATGGAATTGGCGTCGGCCAGGGTGCCGGTGCCGGCATAAGTGATGTGCGCATCACCGATGCGGGTCGAGGACACCGTATTGGCAGGCGAAATGTCCTCCGGGCGCACCAGGCCGCTGATGCGGATCTGCTCCTCGCCCTGATTGAGGCGCACCTGCTTTTCACCCTGGATACGCAGTGCGCCATCGGGCAGCACCTCGATCACCCGCGCCGTCACCGTGCCGGTCAGGGAGTTGCTCTGGGCGCTGTTGCCGGCACCTTTGAAACCCCGCTTGGCCTCCAATTCGTTGCTGAGGATGTTCGGCGCATCGGCTCCAAACAGGTAGGGGTCTGGCATGTCGAGGTTGCTGTCCTTCTGGGTGGTAGTAGACGCCGATTTCTTGGCGTTCATGTTCTCCACCAGAATGATGGTCACCAGGTCGCCGACATTGCGCGCCTTGAGATCCTCGAACAATGGCCGGGCCGTGGCCCGGCGGTAGATCGAGCCATCCACCGGGCCGTAGTCGGGCAGCGTCTGGGGCACCGGCGCTGGCACCGCAGCCTGCTGCGGGCTGGGCCCGGCTCAGGCGGCGAGCAGCACCGCCAGGCACAGCGGCGCTGACCGCAAGAGCAAGGACTGCTGCCGGCAAGGAATCGCGGGCTTCATCACAGCGTCTGATTGATGTACTGGAGCATGGCGTCGGTGGTGGCGATCGCCTTCGAGTTCATCTCATAGGCGCGCTGGGTCTCGATCATATTGACGAGCTCCTCCACCACATTGACGTTGGAGCTTTCGAGAAAACCCTGCGACAGCGTGCCCAGGCCGTTCAGGCCCGGATCGCCCACCTGGGGTGCACCGCTGGCCGCGGTCTCGAGGAACAGGTTCTGGCCGATTGCCTGCAGGCCCGCGGGGTTGATGAAATCGGCAAGCTGCACAGAGCCCACCTGGGTCGGGGAGGCATTGCCCGGCTGGGTGATACTGACCACTCCGTCGGAACCAATGGTGATCGACTGAGTGTCGGCGGGAATGTTGAGCGCCGGCTGCACCACATAGCCGCTGGCGGTGACCAGCTGGCCCTGATCGTCGAGTTTGAAGGAACCGTCGCGAGTATAGGCGAGAGAGCCGTCGGGCATCAGGATCTGGACGAAGCCGCGCCCCTGGATGGCGACGTCGAGCGAATTGTCGGTGTTGACCAGATTGCCCTGGGAGAACAGTTTTTCGGTGGCGACGGTGCGTACGCCCGTGCCCAGCGCCAGCCCCGAGGGAAAGCGCGTGTCCTGGGACGACTGCGCGCCGACTTGGCGCACGTTCTGGTATAGCAAGTCCTCGAATACCGCGCGGCCGCGCTTGAAACCGGTGGTGTTGACGTTGGCCAGATTGTTGGAGATCACCGCCATGCGCTGCTGTTGCGCATCGACGCCGGTCTTGGCTACCCAGAGGGCTGGATTCATCTGTCTTCTCCCATAGTTACCATCACTTGCCGCCGGCCATCGCGATCAACGGGCGAGCGCGCCGCTCACGGCGGTATCGATCAACCGACGCGTACCAGCTCTGCGGCCTTTTCGCCATCGGCACGGGCGGTGGTCATCACCTGCACCTGCATTTCGAACTGGCGCGCGTAGTCGATCATCGCCACCATTTCCGCGATCGCGTTGACGTTGCTGCCTTCCAGTTCGCCCGCAATCAAGCCCACTGCGGCGTCGGCGACCGCCGGCGGCGCACCACTGGGCAGTTGCAGCAGCCCGGCGCGGTTCTTTTCCAGGGCCGCAGGGTCGGGGTCGACCAGCTTGATGCGGTCGATAGCCGCCATGGTGGTGGCCTCCTCGCCCAGCGGCCGCACCGATATCGTGCCGTCGCCGCCGATCTCGACCTTCTCCGCCGGTGGCACGGCGATCGGGCCCGCGTTGCCCAGTACCGGCCAGCCTTCTCCCGTGGTCAGCAGGCCGTTGGCCGAAATCTGCAAGTTGCCGGCCCGGGTGTAGGCCTCCCGGCCATCGGGACCTTGAACAGCGAGATAGCCTCGGCCCACGACGGCCACATCCAGCTCGCGACCGGTGGCCACCATGGCGCCGGGTTCGAGATCGGTACCGGTACCGCCGGCCACCGCATAGACCCGGGTAGCGTTGCCCGGGCCGACCACCGGCAGCGCGCGCAGGGTCGCAAAGTCGGCGCGAAAGCCCGGGGTGTCCGCATTGGCCAGGTTACTGGTGGCGACCAGCTGCGCGCGCTGAGTCTGGCGCGCGCCCGACATGGCGACATAGATCAAACGGTCCACGATCGATTCCCCGGAAGCACGATTCAGCGAATGTTGATCACCGCCTGGGTGATGGCATCGTTGGTGCTGATCACCTGGGCGTTGGCCTGATAGTTGCGCTGCGCGGTAATCATCGCCACCAGCTGTTCGGTCAGATCGACATTGGCGCCCTCTAGGGCACCCGACTGCACCATGCCCAAGCTGCCAGTACCGGGCGCGCCAACCAGGGGTGGGCCGGAATCGAAGGTCTCCGCCCAACTGGTATCGCTGAGCTGCTGCAGCCCCTGGGGGTTGGCGAAATTGGCCAGCGCCACCTGAGCAAGCACCATGGACTGACCGTTGCTGTAGCGCGCGGACACCACACCGGTATCACCGATGTCGACTCCGGCCAAACGTCCGGTCCCATAGCCGTTCTGATCCAGGCTGTTGATCGCGAAACCACTACCGAATTGTGTCAACCCGGCTAGGTCGATATCGGTCGCAAAGGGCGCCGACCCCCCCAAGCCTGGAATCAAATCCGTTGCTACCGAACCCGGAGAGGTCAAGCGACCGGCGGTGTCGAAGGTGATGCTGCGGGCATTGCCTCCGGCACCGAC
>JADLCO010000189.1 GCA_020847115.1 Pseudomonadales bacterium
GGCGCCGCGGCCGCTGCGCTGGATCGACTCCGGCGATGCCATCGCGCGGCGAGTGGCATCCCTGCTGCCCGGCTGGCGCCCGGCCGCAGATGCCGGATTTCACGCCTGCTTCACCAGTCCGGCAGGCATCGAAGCCCTGTATCCGGCGCTGGCCGGTCTGGGCTGCACCGCAATCGCGATCCGCGATGCCGAGGGCAGCGAACACGCCCTGCCCGCGGACTTCCCCGCCGCGGCCGCGCGTTGATCCCGGGTCCGGGCAGTGGCACTGCCGATGGCAGCCAAGGCGCGGCCAAACCGCGCTCAGGATTGCGTCGGCAGCGCGGCCTTCGCCGACAGCGTCAGCACGCCGCGGCCGGCGCGTGCCGGCACGCTGAAGTAGCGAATGCCCGCTGCGGTGAAATAACTCGGCGTCACCAGCGAATGCGGATGAGCGCGGAAATCCGCGATGGCCTCGGTGCAGCTCGAGTAAGCGGCCAGGCGCCGGCAGTTCACCTCGGTGGCCCGCATCACCAGACACTCGCCCCGCGCCCCGAGCGCGACCACCCGCGCCGGCGGCGCCCAGAAGGAATCCACCAGTTCTCCGCCATCGTGGCTGCCGTCCTGCGCGGGCGGCAGGGCGGCGAGGAAAAACCGGGTATCGAAACGCTTGGGCCGTTCGGGCGGCGTGATCCAGTGGGCGAAAGGCGTCAGCTCCGCCAGCGCCGGCTGCAATCCATGGCGCGCCAGCAGCTCGGCAAAGGTGGTGTCGCCAGTCATCAATGCCGCGCGCTCCGCGGCCAGTCGGGCGATCAGCGCGGCGCTCGGCCAGGCCCCATCGGCGTGGCGAGCGTAGAGGATGCCCACCTCCTCGAAGGTCTCGCGGATCGCCGCCAGCCGGTGGGCGTGCAGCCAGTCGGCAGCGCCAACCTCGTCCTGGGGTTCCAGGGCACCCCCGGGGAACACCAGGGCGCCGCCGGCGAAGGCAGTGTCGTTGTGGCGCCGGGCCATGAAGATCTCCCAACCGCCGGCGCCTTCGCGCCCGATCACCAAGCTCGCCGAGGGCCGGGGCGGCACCGGCCGGCGGGGTTCCGTCGTCATGACCGCTCCTGTTTCAGGTGCCCGGATCGGGCACGGATCCGCCCGCCATTGTAGCCGGCGTACTGCACGACCCGCTGCCGGCGCCTAGAATCCCCGCAGGCCACGGTTTCAGATCCGCCATGAGCACGCCCCTGATCGACCTTGCCCCGCTGGGCTCCGCGCTCGTCGCCGGCGAGCTGATCCTCACCGCCAACCAGCGCCTGGCGCGCGGGGTGGAGCAGGCCTGGGCCGACCAACGCCTAGCCGCCGGCGAGATCCGCTGGGCGCGGCCGCGCGTCCAGGCCTTCGACGCCTGGATCGAGAGCCAGTACCAGCTACTGCGCGATGCCGCCTTCGAACCGGCGCTCGCCGGCACCCTGGCCAACGCCGCAGTGGAGCAGCGGCTGTGGCGCCAGGTAATCGCCGCCGACCCCGAGCCGCTGCCTGGAGATCCGACGCACCTCGCCGCCCTCGCCCACTCCGCCCGCCAGCTGCTGGAGCGCTGGGATCTGGAGCCGGAAGCATTGCGCGATGGCGGGCATGGCGCGGAGCGGTTCGCCGCCTGGCTCCCGCAGTGGCGCGCGGCCATGGCGCGCTGCGGCCTGCTCACCCGCGAGCAGGCACTGGAATTGCTCATCGCCGCGCGCCCGGCGGGCGCGCTCGCCGACGCCGGCCGCGTCCACCTGCTCGGCTTCGCCAGCCTGCCGCCACGCCATCGGCGCGCGCTGGCGAGCCTGTGCCTGGAGTGGCGCCCCTGTGCCACCACGAGCGCACCCGGGCGCGCGCACCGGGTCGCCGCTGCCGATGCGGACGCCGAGCTCGCCGCCGCGGCGCACTGGGCCGCAGCGCAACTGGACCGCCATTCCGAGCGCACCGTCGCCATCGTGATTCCCGATCTGGCCGCCCGCCGCAACCGCGTCGAGCGCCAGCTGCGCGATCTGCTCGCCCCGAGCCATTGCCTGCCGGCCACGCCCTGGCGCCCACCACCCTGCAACCTCTCCGCCGGTCAGCCGCTGGCCGAACTGCCGCTGCCGCGCAGCGCCTTGGCGCTGCTGGCCCTGAGCCTGGCGCCGGCGCCGCTGGGCACGGTCTGCGCCTTGCTCCACGACCCTCACTGGGGCGATGCCGAGGGCGAGCTGGAGGTTCGGGTCCACGCCGAGCAACTGCTGCGCGAACGGGAGCAGGTCCTGGTCGGTGCCGCCGACCTGCGCGTCGCCCTGGTGCGGGCGGCGACGGCAACCGCAACGCCGCCGCTGGCGGCAGGGCGCGTTCAGGAAGCAGCCGAACTGCTGCGGCGCGCGCCCCGCCGCGCCGGCTTCAACGCCTGGACACCCTGGTTCGACGACTATCTGCACTGCCTCGACTGGCCCGGCCGGCGCGCCCTCGACAGCCACGAGTTCCAACAGCTCCAGCACTGGCGGGAACTGCTGGAGGCCTTCGCGGCGCTGGCGGTCACCGGCGAGGAACCGAGCTGGGCAGAGGCCGTCGCCGAACTGCAGCGGCTGGCCGCGGCGACCCCGTTTCAGCCGCGCACGCCGGAGGCGCGCCTGCAGGTGCTGGGCGTGCTGGAAGCCGCCGGACTGCGCTTCGATGCGCTCTGGGTGTGCGGCATGAGCGACGCCCGCTGGCCCGAGCCCTTGGATCCGCACCCGCTGCTGCCGGTGGGCTTGCAGCGCCGCCTGGGCATGCCCCGCGCCCGGGCGGACGACGAGCTGGCCCTGGCGCTGGCGCGCATCGCCGCGTTTCAGAGTGCGGCGCCGGAGGTGATCTTCAGCCATCCCCAGCGCGACGGCGAAGTGGAGTTACAGCCGTTTGCACCCCTGCGCGCGCTACCCGTCGCAGATATCGCCGCCGCACTCCTGCCCCAGCCGTTGATCAGTGTGCTCGCCGCGGCGCCGGCGCACGAATGGGTCGCCTGGGGCGACGCGCCGCCCTGCCAGGCCGAGGAACTGGCCGGCGGCGGCAGCGCGCGGCTGCGCGATCAATCGGGCTGCCCCTTCAATGCGTTCGCGATCTGGCGCCTGGGCGCGCGACCGCTGGTCGAGCCCGAACCCGGTCTGTCGCGCGCCCTGCGCGGCGAACTGGTACACCGGGTGCTGGAGCTGTTCTGGGCACCGCTCCCCGATCAGGCGGCGCTGCTCGACCTGGACGAAGGCGGGCGCCGGCAAGGCCTCGAGCACGCTGTCGGCCGCGCCCTCGACGAACTCGCCCGGCGACGCCCGGAACTACACGGCCCGCGCCTGCGGGCAGTGGAAGCCGCCTGCCTGCTGCGCCTGCTGGAGGCCTGGCTGGCGATCGAGCTGGCGCGCCCTCCCTTTGCTGTGGTGGCCCGCGAGCAGCGGTTTACCCTGAATCTCGACGGCCTGGAGGTGCGGCTGCGCGTCGACCGCATCGATCGCCTCGCCGACGGCCGCCTGCTGCTGCTCGACTACAAGACCGGCGCCGTACGCGCCGATGGCTGGGGCGGCGAACGCCCCGCGGAACCCCAGTTGCCGCTCTATGCCCTGGCGGCACCAGGCGACCTGGCCGGCCTCGCTCTGGCCCGGGTACGGGTGGATGAAAAGCTGGGCGCCGGCCTGGCCGGCATCGCCGACGTCGAGCTGCCCGGCTGCAAGCCGCTCGCCGCCTTCGATCTGCCCGAGCACTGGCCCGATGCCCTCGCGCACTGGCGCCGGGTGCTCGGTGCCCTGGCGCGGGAGTTCCGCGAAGGTATCGCCGCCATCGGCCACCTGCACCGCGCCAGCGCCGAAGCCGATTTCTTGGCCCCATTGAATCGGCTTCCTGAAATTGAATTTTTTCAATGAATTACAGAATAAACATGATACCGGACATCGAGTCACGCCAGGCCGCACTGGACCCCACCCGCTCGTTCGCGGTCGCCGCCCCGGCGGGTTCCGGCAAGACCGGGCTGCTCACCCAGCGCATGCTGCGCCTGCTCGCCGACTGCGAACGGCCCGAGGAAGTGCTGTGCATGACCTTCACCCGCAAGGCCGCGGGCGAGATGCGCCGCCGCATCCTCGAGGCACTGCAGCGCGCGCACGATCCGCAGCCGCCGGCGGAGGACTTCGCCCGCCACACCTGGGCGCTCGCCCGCGCCGTAGTCGAGCGCGACGCCGCGCTCGGCTGGCGCCTGACCGAAGCCGCCAATCGCCTGCAGATCCACACCATCGATGCCTACTGCATGCAGCTCGCCCGGCGCCTGGCCACCGCGGCGGGGGGCGCGGCCGGGTTGTCGCCCAGCGAGACGCCGGACGCTCTGTACCGCGCAGCGGTCCGCGAACTGTGCGCGCAGTTGGAAGCGCCCGCCGGCAGCGGTGCGGCACTGGCCACTTTGCTGCTCCACCTGGACAACCACCTGCCGCGGCTGGAGGGCTTGCTGATCCAGCTGCTCGGGCGCCGCGAGCAGTGGCTTCCACATCTGCTCGCGAGCCGCGACGGCCGCCCTGCACTGCAGCAAGCCCTGCAGCGGTTGATCGGAGATACCCTTGCCGAGCTGCGCGCGGGCCTTGCCTCCCTGGACGGCGACCTGCCCGGCCTGCTGGGCTACGCCCGGGCGAATCTGGGTGCGTCACCGCGGACCGACGCTGCGCTCCCCGGCACCAAGGGCGCCGATCTGGAGGGGTGGCGACAACTGTTGTCGCTGTTCCTGACCGCGAACAACGAGCTGCGCCGGAAGGTCGACAAGCGCCAGGGCTTGCCCACCGCCCGAGAATCGATCGACCCCACCAATGCGGATGCCTGGAAGGCGGTCTGGGCGGCGCTGCGCGACCAGCTCGCCGCGCGCCCCGCGCTGCTCGCCCTGGCGGAGGATGCCA